>JBKOXY010000485.1:0-6311 GCA_046725125.1 Pseudomonadota bacterium
AAGCCGTTCCACAAGGACGAGCTGGTGGCGCGCATCCACGCCATCGTGCGCCGTTCAAAAGGCCACGCCCAGTCGGTGATCCAGACCGGCGACCTGGTGGTCAATCTCGATACCAAGACGGTGGAAGTGAACGGCGCACGCGTGCATCTCACCGGCAAGGAGTACCAGATGCTGGAGCTCCTGAGCCTGCGCAAAGGCACGACGCTGACCAAGGAGATGTTTCTCAACCACCTCTACGGCGGCATGGACGAGCCCGAGCTCAAGATCATAGACGTCTTCATCTGTAAGCTGCGCAAGAAACTCGCCAACGCCTCGAACGGCAAGAACTACATCGAGACGGTGTGGGGCCGCGGCTACGTGCTGCGCGAGCCGTCGGACGACGAGGCCCGCATTCCCGCGTGACGAATTTACCAAGAGCCATCGGCTCTCTCTCCTCTAGACTCGGACAATTCCGAACCCCGCCTGCCAAGGCGGGGTTTTTTTCTGCGGCCGTGCCGGCAATTCCTGGTCAACCTCGACGCTGAGACCCCAAAGTACGATAGCGGCGCTGTGGGTGGCATTACGCCTCGCCGCGCGAGCGCGATTGACCCTTGGCGGGCGGATCGTAGAGTGCGCTCCCAATCGTTCTCATGCACCCGTCAATGGCTTCCCCCTCGATCCCCACATTGTCCGCGCACGGCGCCGAGATGCCCGCCATCGGCTTTGGCACCTCCTCCTTGGGCGATTGCGGCGAGATCGTCGCAAGCGCGCTCAGGCTCGGCTATCGTCACATCGACACCGCTTGGAAATACGGCACCGAGCGCGGCGTCGGCGAAGGCATCCGCGCCTCGGGCCTGCGGCGCAACGAGATTTTCCTCACCACCAAGGTATCACACGAATACCTGCGCGCCGACGATTTCGCGCGCTCGGTCGAGCAGAGCCTGACGAATCTGGGCGTCGACTTCGTCGATCTCCTGCTCGTGCATTGGCCGAACCCGGAGATCCCGCTCAGCGAGCCCATGCCCGCGCTCGCCAAGGCCAAACAGCAAGGACTTGCCCGCCATATCGGGGTTGCGAATTTCAATATCGCCATGCTCGACGAAGCGATCCGGCTCTGTCCGGAGCCGCTGGTCAACCTGCAGGCCGAGTATCACGCCCATCTCGACCAGACCAAGCTCACGGCGGCGTGCCGCGAGCGCGGCCTGATCTTCACCGCCTACTGCCCGCTCGGCCGCGGGCGTCTGTTGCGCGACCCGGTGCTTGCCGAGATCGCGGCCCACAAGGGACGGCCGCTCGCCCAAATCGCGCTGCGCTGGCTGATCCAGCAGGGCAACATCGTTCCGATCCCGCGCTCGTCGAACGCCAAGCGCATGGCGGAGAACCTCAACGTCTTCGACTTTGCGCTGACCGATGAGGAGATGGAGCGGATCGCTGCGCTCAAGCGGCCCGACGGCAGGATCGCCAATCCCGCAGGCCGCGCGCCGGCGTGGGATTGAGATGGCGGGAGCGAACGATGACCAAGAC
This sequence comes from Pseudomonadota bacterium, assembly GCA_046725125.1. Classification (GTDB taxonomy): domain Bacteria; phylum Pseudomonadota; class Alphaproteobacteria; order Rhizobiales; family Xanthobacteraceae; genus VAZQ01. The sequence continues at coordinate 1,504 of JBKOXY010000485.1, forward strand.
GCCGAAATATTTCATGTACTTTCCCGGCAACTACCGATGGTCGGCGGCCTTCGTCAACATGCTCGGCCGCGCGGGCTACGGCGGCGCCGACATCAGCGAGCTGCACAAGATCGGACGGGCGCTCGCGGGCAAAGGCGCCGAGGACGACGCAGCCTGGTTCGACGCCTGCGTCAAAGTCGCCGACGAAGTGCGCGGCCACGCCGAGCGCTTCGCCGCATCTGGCCATGCGGTCTCGGCCGCGGCCTTCTATCTGCGCGCTTGTCACTACTATCAGATGGGCGAACGCTTTCGCACCCCGAAGGACAAAACGGCGCTCGACGCCTATCGCACGGCGGTCGATTGCTTCCACCAATTCGCCGCCCGCGCCGACGTCAAGATCGATATCGTCGAGGTACCGTTCGAGGGCAAAAGCTTGCCCGGCTATTTCGTTCATGCCCAGAACGCGAAATCAGCGCGCGCGCCGTGCGTCGTATTCTTCGACGGCCTCGACGTCACCAAGGAGATCCAGTACCTCGCCGGCGTGCCGGACCTGATCAAGCGCGGCATCTCGGTCTTGGTCATGGACGGCCCCGGCACCGGCGAGGCGATCCGTTTCCGCGGACTTGTCCTGCGCCACGATTATGAAAAAGCCGGCAGCGCTTGCATCGATTTCCTTGAAAAGCGAGGTGACGTCGACGGCCGGAAGATCGGCATCGTCGCAATCAGCCTCGGCGGCTACTACGCGCCGCGCTGTGCCGCGCTCGAGCCGCGCTTTGCCGCCTGCATCGCCTGGGGCGCCATCTGGGATTATCACGCGGTGTGGAAGCGGCGCATCGAGGCGCAGTTCAAGGCATCGCTGTCGGTGCCCGGCCACCACATCATGTGGATCCTGGGCGCCGCGACGCTCGAGGACGCATTGAAGCGGCTCGAGCCGTTCAAGCTCGACGGCGTCGTGCAGAAAATGCGCTGCCCGTTCCTGGTGGTGCACGGCGAGGACGACGAGCAGATTCCGCTGAGCGATGCGCGGGCGCTCTACGATGCCTGCGGGTCGAAAGACAAGACGTTGCGCGTGTTCACCAGCGAGGAAGGCGGCGCGCAACACTGCCAGCGCGACTATCTCACGCTGGGGTGCGCGACCATGTGGAGCTGGTTCGAAGACAAGCTCCTTCGCGCGTAGGCGGCGACAAGCGCAGCGGCATCAACGGGTGGCGATGACGATCACGTCGCCCTCGGCCTTGAGGTTGACCTCGAGCCCGCAGGCGCGAGCGAGCAGGCCGGCATAGAACGGCTGGATCGCGTGGGCGTCGACGGATCCGGTCTCGGAGACGCCCTGGAGCAGGGCCGGCACGGCTTGCGGGATACGGGCACTCACGCCGGACGCGGTGATGCGGAAGCCCATGCTCTCCCCTGCCCCGACCGGATCCACCGCGAGCGTGCCGCCGCGCGGGATCGCCTGGCCCGCGATGATCAACAGGTTGAGCAGCAACTTGACCCGATTTTTCGGCAACAGCACGCGCGGCAGGTTCCAGGCGAGCTTGGTCTTGTCGTCCTCGATGAAAGCATGCGCCATGGCTCGCGCGTCGCCGAGATCGACCTGCGCGCTGGGCGAGCCGGCCGCGCCGAAGGCGAGGCGGCAGAATTGCAGCCGCGCCGATGCCGTCCTCGCGCTCCGCTTGATGAGGTCGAGCGCAAAGGTCTTGGTCTCCTCGTCGCTGTCTTTCTCCTCCAGCACTTCGAGTCCGTTGACGATCGCGCCGGTCGGGCTGATCAGGTCGTGGCAAACGCGCGAACACAGCAGTGCGGCGAGATCAAGAGCATCAAGGACAACGGCTACGGACATGAGGACGTCTCCGGTAGGCCTCGGATCGGCGGAACCGTGAGCGCTGGGCGCGACTCAGACCATGGCCTCGCTGATACACCGCGGCCGCTCGACCTGCCAAGACTTGAACCAGCGATAGCACGAGTGTCCCAAGTCCGAAGTTCGCAAACCCTTGCCGGCATCCTCTAATACGCAGGTCGGACCCAGAGGGACGCTCACAAATTTATGATTCTAGTGTGGTTTTGGATTTTGAAGTTGCTATGCGCGCTTGCGGTTTCAATGGTAGGAATTCAAATCCACCACACCAGGAGCCACCGAGCTTGCGAGCGGACGACGACATCATCGCTGCGGACGGCGGGCTGCTCGACGAGCTCACCAGCATCGTCTCGGCCGCCGCAGCCGCCATTCTTGCGGCACGCGCGGGCTCGCTCGAGGTCCGGACCAAGGCAGATCGTTCCCCGGTCACCGCCGCCGATCATGCAGCCGAGGCGGTGATCCTCGAAGGGCTTGCCCGCCTGCTTCCCGGCGTGTGCGTGGTGTCGGAAGAGGCGGTGGGGCACGCGCTCCCCGACCGCATCCCCGCCAACTTCGCCCTGGTCGACCCCCTCGACGGCACCCGCGAGCTGCTCGCCGGGCGGGATGAGTTCACGATCAATGTTGCGCTCGTGAGCGGGGGACGTCCACGTCTTGGCATCGTTGCCGCCCCGGCGCGGGGAATCCTCTGGCGTGGGATCGAGGGCCGCGGCGCCGAGCGGCTGCGTCTGTCGCCCGGAGCCCCGGCGAGCGCGGCGCAGGAGCGCAGCGCGATTCGAACCCGGCCTTCGCCACGCTCTGGTCTCGTTGCGGTGGTCAGCCGCTCGCATCTCGAACCGCAGACCCAGGCATTCCTGGCGCGACTGCCGATCGCCGATCGGCGCGCGTGCGGATCGGCGGTCAAATTCTGTCAGCTCGCCGAAGGGGCCGCCGACGTCTATCCGCGCCTTTCGACCACGTGTGAATGGGACGTGGCCGCCGGCCACGCGGTGCTGGCAGCGGCCGGCGGCGCCGTTGTCACGCCGGACGGCGCGCCGTTGACCTACGGGCGGATGTCCGAGAGCTTCCGCCTTGCCGCCTTCGTCGCGTGGGGCGACCCGTCGACCGCCGCCAGGCTCGAAGGGCCCGCGCCTGCTCAAAGCCCCGCCCGCTGACCGCGAAGGCGCCGCCTCTCTATCTAGAGTTGTAGCTCCCGCTCGCGCGGGGCGTTCGGGCTGAAGAGGGCGATGGAACCGCTCCCCGTGGCACCCCCGGACCGGATTGCGAGAGCGCCAAGCCTTCCGTTGTCGCCGCCGTGCGGTCATAGTCATGCGGCGATTCGGTTGCGGTTTGGCCGCAAAGTCGAGGTATCCGTGTGCGTAACGGGTGTAAGCGGAGTTGATCTCTTAATTTCCAAGGAGCGCTCGATGCACGCCGTGACGCGAACCATCGCTCTAGTTCTGGTCATGCTCGCCTTGGGAAGCGCACCGCTGTCGGCCCAAGCCAATCCACCACCGGCCCAGGCCAATCCTCCGCCGCCACCGGCCCAGGCCAATCCTCCGCCGCCACCGGTCCAAGCCAATCCTCCGCCGCCGCCGGCCCAAGCCAATCCTCCGCCGCCAAGCGGTCCCGCCGCTCAAGGCCCGCAATACTCCTCGAACGAAATTGTCGATGCCGGTCACCGTTTCTTCGGCACCATCTCGCGGGGACTCGCGCAGATCGTCGAAAGGGCGGGCAGCCAATTTGGACTACCCAACGGCTACGTGCTGGGGCAGGAAGCCGGCGGCGCCGTGGTCGCTGGGCTGCGTTACGGCGAAGGCATCCTCTACACCAAGAACGCCGGCGACCTCAGGGTCTTTTGGCAAGGGCCTTCGCTCGGCTTCGACTTCGGCGGCGAAGGCGCGCGCACGATGATGCTGGTCTACAACCTGCCGGCCACGGATGCGATCTACCAGCGTTTCGCCGGCATCGACGGCTCGGCCTACTTCGTCGGCGGCTTGGGTATGACGGCGTTGACAATGAACAATATCGTCGTGGTTCCGATCCGCACCGGGGTCGGAGTTCGGCTTGGCGCCAATGTCGGCTATCTCAAATTCACGCCGACGGCGACCTGGAACCCGTTCTGAACCGGACTGATTCATTCGAACGATAGCTTTCGCAGCAACGGCCGCGGGGCGACGATCGGGGGCGGGTGGCCGCGCGAAACCGCGATCTGAGTGTCATTCACGAAATGCTCGCTCTGGTTTAGGTTAACCCTCGCCCGCGCTGGTAGCGGGTGGTCCACCGTGGCATTCTGGTAAGAATTAAGGTTGATGGGGTTCAGGAGGCGTCATGGTCGAACAGATCATGTTTATCGGGATCGGGTTTTTGATCGCGGGCTTGCTCGTTATCGGCGTGATTCCATTAGTGCACGCGCGCGCGGTGCGCCTCACCATGCGTCGGATGGAAGAGCTGACCCCGCTGTCGATGGCGGAAATTCAGGCCGATAAGGATCAACTGCGCGCCGAATTCGCCATGACCATGAGCCGGCTCGAAATGAACGTCGAGCAGATGAAGGCGAAGACCACGAACCAGCTCGCGGATCTCAGCAGGAAAAGCGAGGCGATCGGCCGCCTCAAGCTCGAGCTCGGCGAAAAGACCGCGGCGCTGTTTGCGCTCGAAGCCAAGGAAAAGCAGCTCTCCGACGACCTGCAGACCACGCAGGCCGAACTCGCCGCCAAAACCGGCGCGCTCGAGGAGGCGGAGCGCGCGCTCGCGAGCGCGCGGACCGAACTCGTCCAGGTCACCGCCAACTTCAACGACGCCTCCGTCGCCTCGGGCAGCCAGCGCGTCGAAACGGTAGCGTTGCGCGCGCAGACCGAAGCGCTGAAGGGCCAGATCGACAGCTACGAGAAAGAGACCAAGGCGCTGTGGGATCACCTCAACACCAAGACCGCCGAGCTCGAGGCGGCAAACCAACAGCTTGCCGAGGAGCGCAGCCGCGCGGACAATCTGGCCA
>JBKOXY010000383.1:0-11824 GCA_046725125.1 Pseudomonadota bacterium
TTTCTTCGACACCGGTGACGTCTCCACCATCGACCGCTACGGCTATATGCAGGTCACCGACCGCGCCAAGGACGTGATCAAATCGGGCGGCGAGTGGATTTCCTCGATCGACCTCGAGAACCTCGCCGTCGGCCATCCCAAGGTGGCGGAAGCAGCGGTGATCGGCGTGAAGCATCCGAAGTGGGACGAGCGGCCTCTGCTCGTCGTCGTTCTCAGGAAGGATCAGTCCGCCACCAGGGATGAGATCTTGAAATTCATGTGCGGCAAGGTTGCCAACTGGTGGATGCCCGACGACGTCGTTTTTGTCGACGAGATCCCGCATACCGCGACCGGCAAGATCCAGAAGACGGTGCTGCGCGAGCGGTTCAAGGATTTCATCCTGCCGAGTGCTGCTGCCGTACGGTAACTGCGGGCGTCGCGCGGTCCCAGGTGATGTCGTCGGTTGCGGAACCCTCGCATCCTCACGGCCCGATGCGGTAAGGTGCGGTCCCAATCATCGCGGTCTCCTCCGGGAAGCCAACGCATGACCACCTTCGACGCGACCGTGCCCGCGGCGCAAGTCGGCATGTTTGCGCCCGCGGGCGGCATCGTCCGTTTTCTTGGCGAAGCCGGGGCGTTCTGGCGGCTCCTCGCCCACGGCGCCGTATTGCTGATGTTCACCCTCGGCATCTACCGGTTCTGGCTCACGACCGACATCCGCCGATACCTTTGGGCCAACACCGAGCTCGCAGGCGAGAGCTTCGAATATACCGGAACCGCGCGCGAGCTCCTGCTCGGATTTTTGATCGCGATCGCCATCCTGCTTCCGCTCTACGCCGCCTTCTTCCTATTGACGCTCAGCCTCGGCGAGCTATCGAGTTGGATCGCCCTTCTGTGCCTGACCTTGCTCGGCCACTACGCGGTCTATCGGGCGCGGCGCTACCGCCTGACCCGCACCGTCTATCGCGGCGTGCGCTTCCATCAGAGCGGCTCGGCTTGGCAATATGCCGTATGCGCGCTCTCCTGGTGGATCTTGATCGCGCTGACTGCGGGACTTGCCTACCCATTCGCGCAGTCGCGACTCGAGCGCTTCAAGATGCGCAACACCTTCTTCGGAAACCTGCGAGGCCGCTTCGAGGGTTCGGGCTTTCGTCTCCTCCTGCGCGGCTTTGTGCTGTGGCTGCTCGCGGTCGTGCCGTTTGCCATTGGATTGATTGCGACGCTGCGCGCCGTCAACTGGAGCACGCTGGCGGCCGCGCCGCGTGGCGACGAGCTCCCGAGCTGGCTCGAGGCCAGCGGGCTTGCCGGCGCGGTCGTTTACGCGGGGTTGACCGGCACTTGGCTCCTGCTCTCGTTTGCCATCCTCTATCCCATCTTTCAGGCGATGATGCTGCGCTGGTGGGCGTCCGGATTGCGCTTCGGCGGCGCAACGGTGACGTCACGCCTGCGCACCGCGCAGCTCTACGGCGTCTATGCCCGCTTTCTATTGTACGCGCTGCTCTTCACCTTAGTGGCGGGTGCAATCATCGTGCCCGGCGCGTTTGCGCTCGCGCGGCTCACGGGCGAACTCGATTCGATGCCCAAGGAAATCATCACGACGGTTGCGGGACTTACCGCTTATGTCGCGATAGCGCTCGGCTACTCGACCGTCTATCAGGCGACCGTCAAGCTCGGGCTCTGGCGCTCTGTGGTGGAAACCCTCGACATCTCCAATCTCGCCGTGCTCGAACAGGTCACAGCGGCCGGACAGCCGGCCTCCCCGGTTGGCGAAGGGCTCGCCGATGCACTGAGCGTGGGCGGAATATGAACGCGTCATGACCACGGGCCACGGCATCTTTTTTGACGGCGTGACCAGCGCGCGCCGCGAGGTTGCGGTCGAGCTCGCGCCGCAAGCGCTGCGCATCAGTGCCTCCGACGGAACCGTTCTTGCCGAATGGCCCTACCAGGCGCTCGAAACCCTGTCGGCGCGCGATAACGTGCTGCGCCTCGGCAAGGCCGGTAGTCCAGTCCTCGCGCGGCTCGAGGTCCGCGACCCGCAATTGGCCGCCGCCATCGACGAGCGGTCGCTGCCGGTCGACCGCAGCCGCCGCGGCGAGCGGCGCATGCGGACCAAAGTCATCGTCTGGAGCCTGGCCGCCACCGCCTCGCTCGTCCTCGTCGCCGTCTTCGGCGTGCCGCGGATCGCGACCGAGCTTACCGGCGCCATTCCTCACTCGATCGAGCGCAAACTCGGCGCGGCGATCGCCAGGCAGGTGCGCGCGAGCCTCGACAGCCGCCACGCCGGCGCCGCTTTCGAATGCGGAAGTAGCGCGCAAGAGAAGCCGGGCCGAGCGGCATTCGATAAGCTCATGGGTCAGATCGAGGCCGCAGCAGGCTTGCCAATCCCGCTCAACGCTTTCGTCGTCCGGCGATCCGAACCCAATGCCATTACGCTCCCGGCAGGGTACATCTACGTCTTCCAAGGCCTTCTCGACAAAGCCGAGACACTGGATGAGCTCGCCGGCGTGATTGCGCACGAGGTCGGCCATGTCGCCCACCGCGACGGGACGCGAACGGTGCTGCAAGCGGCGGGCCTTTCGCTGCTTTTCGGCATGCTGCTCGGCGACTTCGTCGGCGGTGGCGCGGTCGTATTCGCGGCCAAGACTATTCTGCAGACGAGCTATACCCGCGATGTCGAGGCCGCCGCGGATGCCTATGGCGTGGCGCTCATTGCCAAGATCGACGGTGATGCGCGCGCGCTCGGCAAGATCCTGTTGCGGATCGCGGGAACCACCCATCCCGGACCAAAAATCCTGTTGGATCATCCGGACACTCGCGACCGCGTCGCCGCCATCGAAGCGATGACGGCATCCGCGCCGACGCGACCTCTGCTCGAGCGGGGGGAATGGGCGGCGCTCAAGGCGATCTGCTCTGGTTCGTGAGGAAGACCGATGGCGCGCCATCACATGCACTCGGAGCCAACCTCACGGCTCGCCATCTGGGCGCGGCGCATGGCCGCATTCGCTTTTGTGGCCTCCTTCCTCGCGGTCATCATCGTGCGTTCGGGCTTGCTCGAAATCCGACCCGCGCTCGCAACCTTTGCAGGCGCGCTCGCCATTGCCGTCGTGGCCCTCGTGCTCGCCCTCGCCGCCTTCGTCGTGATCTGGACCGAGGGATTGGCAGGCATGGGCGCCGCGTTGACGGCGATGGCGGTCTCGCTCGCGCTCCTCGCCTACCCTGCCTATTTCGGGCTCAAGGCGTATCGGCTGCCTTGGATCTACGACATCACCACGGATCCGATTGATCCGCCGCGCTTCGAGGCGCTGGCGCGGCTGCGCGTACGCGATGCCAACCCGACCACCTATGCGGGCCTCTATGCCGCCGAACAGCAGCGCACCGCCTATCCGGACGTCGGTCCGCTCGGAACCAATGCGACGGTGCAGGCCGCCTACGACGCCGCGCTCGCGGTGGTCAACAAGCGCAGGTGGCGCATCGTCGACGCACGCGCGCCCCAGGCCGGACGGCGCGAGGGGCGCATCGAAGCTGTCGCGCGCACCCCGATCATGGGATTTCGCGATGACGTCGTGATCCGCGTGCGGGCCGAGACCGACGGCGTGCGTATCGACGCGCGCTCCTCTTCGCGCTACGGCTCCTTCGATTTCGGCACCAATGCTGCGCGCGTGCGGGGCTTGATGAACGACATCGAAGACGCGATCCGCGCCCAAAAGCCGGAGCGGCCGCCGCCGACACAGCAGCCGGCGAAGAAATCGACCGGCAAGAAAGACCAGCCCAAAAGGTAAAGGTCATCCCAAGCGGTAGCGACCCTCGCTCGAGGGCTCTCCCTCGGTCGCCACGAGCCCGCGCGTCACCAGGTCCTCGAGATGGGCGAGAACCGACAGGCCCGCCGCCTTCACGAGCCGGGGATCGAGCCCGATATAGATGCCGCGCACGAGGGTGGGGATATCGGCCTCGCCCTTGGCCAGCCGGTGCAGGATCGCGGCCTCGCGATCCTGGCGATGGCGAATGTAGTGCTGCACGAAGCGGGGTGCCTCGCGCACAGCGCCGCCGTGGCCGGGCAGGTAAATCGGTTCCGCCCGGCGCGCGAGCTTTTGCAGCGACGCCACGTAATCGCTCATCGCGCCGTCCGGCGGCGCGACAACGGGCGTGGACCACGCCATGACGTGGTCGCCCGAGAACAGGAGATCGGCCTCCCGCAACGCAAAGGCCATGTGATTGGCGGTATGGCCAGGCGTCGTCACCGCCTCGATGGTCCAGCTTGGGCCGGTGACGACCTCGCCATCGGCGAGCGTGCGATCGGGCCGAAACTCCGTGTCGTTGCTCGCGTCCATGCGCGGCGCCTCGCCGATATGGAGGGCGCGAGCGGGCCGGTGCGCTCCCTCGGCGAGGACCAAGGCGCCGGTTGCCGCCTTGATCCGGGGCACCGCCGGGGAATGATCGCGATGGGTGTGGGTCACGAAGATATGGGTGACGGTTTCCCCGCGCACGGCGTCGAGAAGGGCCGCGATGTGCGTCTCATCGAGCGGGCCGGGGTCGATGATGGCGACCTGACCTCGGCCGACGATGTAGGACACGGTCCCCTTGAACGTGAAGGGCCCGGGGTTGTTGGCGAGCAGCCGCCGCACGCCGGGCACCACCTCCTCCACCGTTTCAGGCGGAAGGTCGAAGCTGCGGTCGAAAGGAATATCGGCGCTCATGCGCACCGGCCGCCGGAGCGGACGGGCCGCCTAGGGCCGTAACGCACGTCGAGATCGCAAGCCAACGCTCGCGCGATCGCTCGATCAGCCGAGCTTGCGTCCAATGATGTCTTCGCAACGCACGTCGTCGCGCTCCTCGCCGAGATAGAGCGCCCCCGACATGGCGGCCCGCATCCGGTTCGACGGCGGCCCCGCCGTTCCCCACCGATCCGGCAGGGGCATCATTTTTTGCCAGTAGTCGGCATTTTGCGGCACGTGCGTGGCGTCATCGAGCTGGTCGAGCTCGGTCGTGTATTCCGCGACGAAGCCGTTCGGCTCGATGAAATAGGAGAACACGTTGCTGCCCGGTCCGTGGCGCCCGATGCCCCACTCGATGTCGAAGCCATTCTGCTTGACGCGCCCGGTACCGCGCATCAGCCCATCGATATTCGGCAACTCATAAGCCACGTGATTGAGCGACGGCCCGTTGTTGCGGAAGATCGCGACGCTGTGGTGATCCGCGCTGCAGCGCAAGAACTCCATCATGTGCGTGCTGTCGGAAAGCTTGAAGCCGAGAACGTCGATGAAAAGCGGGACTTGATCATCGGTGCGCGCGCTGTTGAGGACAACGTGACTGATCTTGGTCGGCCGCGAGCGATCCAAAACGACGCTCGGATGCTGCACGCGATCCGATGAGATGCTCATCGGCAGCCCATCGGGCGTATGGAAGCGAAAACCGTAACCGCCGCCGGCGCCAGGGTCGAGGGGCGCTGGGTCGCCCGCGACCTCGATGCCATAGCCCTTCGCCTTGGCGCAGAGCGCATCGACCGCCGAGCGGTCATTGGCGGCGAAATGCACACCCAACAGAGCGGGCTTTGGCCGCTCCCGGATGGTCAGCACGTGATGCTCGCCGCCGGTGGCGCGGAAGTGGATGCCGTCGCCCTCGGAGCAAACTGGTTCGAGGGCCCACACCTTGGTGTAGAACTCCGCCGATTGATGAAGATCGCGAACGCCGAGCTCGATGCTGCGGACGCCAGTAACCCTGCTGTTTGTCATGGTCGTGACCTCTTGCCATCGCCTGGCCCGAGAATTTCGCACAGTCCGGGGCAAAGGGCTAGAGCGGCGCCGTACCGATGGCGTTGAACGAAACGCCGATCAGAGCTGCGCGAGGTGGGGCATCACTTCGCTCGAGAACAGCGCCAGCGAGCGCAACGCTTCGTTGAGCGTCATCGTGCCCAGGAACAAATAGGTGAGCAGGTAGTTCACTCCGAGCTCACCCACCTGCCGCTCGATCTCGTTGCGCACGCGCTGCGGCGTCCCGGCGATGACCGACCCGTCGGCCACGCAATCCTCGAACGTCGCGCCGCGCGGCACATTTAGCCGCGAGGTCGGGCCGGTCACACCGTGCTTGTCCCGCAGCCAGTTCAGATGCGCCAGATGAAGCTCCATCGCCGGCTTGCCGAAGCGCTTGGCCTCCGCGTCGGTATCGGCGACGAAAATATGGCGCAGCACGCCGATCGCCGTGCCGCCGGGAAACTCGGCCTTGGGCTGAGCCGGCCCGCCGCGCTTTGCGAGCGCTTGCTTGAAGGCGTCGATGTTGGTCTTGGCGAACGGTGTCGGTCCGAGGCTCACGAAGTGCATGCCATGTTCGCCCGCCCAGGTGGCGCCGGTGGTATTGGAGGAGCCGTACCAGAAGGCCGGATGCGGCTGCTGCAGCGGCCGCAAGGCAATCGGCACGCTTTCGTATTGGTAATACTTGCCGGAATAATTGAGGCTGTCGGTAGTCAAGCCTGCACTGATGCAGTCGAATGCATCGATGAAGATAGCGCGTGATTCGTCGTGGTCGATCTTGTGATACTTGAGTTCGAATGGCGAAACGCCGCGACCGACGCCCACTTCCATGCGCCCGTGGCTGAGATGGTCGAGGATGCAAATCTCCTCGATCAACCGCAGCGGTGAATAGAGCGGCAGGAGATAAACCAGCGGACCGAGCCGGATGCGCTTGGTTGCGCGTGCCACCGCGGCGAGATAGACCCCGGGCACCGGCACCATGTTGAGCGGCGTAGCGTGATGCTCGGCCACGTGCAGGCAATAGATGCCGGCCTCGTCCGCGGCCTTGGCGAAGGCGAGGCGCTCGTCGAACAGAGTCGCGAGCGCACGCTTTCCGTCTTCGACGTGATCGAAAAGTCCGATTTTCATCAAATCCTCGGCGGGCGGGGTGGAACGGTCAGTGAATTTCCGGCTCGGGAATCTGCCCCTTGCCAGCCAGGAAATCGAAGTCACAACCTTCGTCGGCCTGGCCGATATGGGCGGAGAACATGGCGCCGTAGCCGCGCAGGTAGCGTGGCGCGGGCGCTTTCCAGGCCGCGCGGCGGCGGTTGAGCTCCTCCTCCGCGACGTGCAGGTGGATGCGCCGCGCCGGCACGTCCACCTCGATCGCATCGCCGGTCTGCACGAACGCCAATGGCCCGCCCACGAAGCTCTCCGGCGCCACATGCAAGATGCAGGCCCCGTAGCTTGTGCCGCTCATGCGCCCGTCCGAGATGCGCACCATGTCGCGCACGCCCGCTTGCACCAGCTTTTTCGGGATCGGGAGCATGCCCCATTCCGGCATGCCGGGGCCACCCTTGGGGCCGGCATTCTTGAGCACGACGACGTGGTCCGGCGTGGCGGCGAGGTCATCGCGCTCGATCTCGCGCGCCATGTGGTTGTAGTCCTCGAAGGCGAGCGCCGGCCCGCGATGCTTGAGGAACCGTTGATCCGCCGCCGCCGGCTTCATCACGCAGCCGCGCGGCGCGAGGTTGCCGGTGAGGACGGCGGTTGCGCCTTCCGCGTAGATCGGATCGTCGAGCGAACGAATGACGTCGCGCAAATAGACTTCCGCGCCGGTGATGTTTTCGGCGAGCGTCTTGCCCGTCACCGTCATTGAGGAGAGATCAAGCCGGTCCTTCAGTTCCAGCATCAGCGCGCGCAGGCCGCCGGCGTAGAAGAAATCCTCCATCAGGTATTTCCCCGAAGGCCGGACGTTGGCGAGCACCGGGATCTCGCGCGAAATCTGGTCGAAGCGCTGCATGTCGAGCGCAATGCCGGCGCGGCGCGCCATCGCGATCACGTGGATGATGGCATTGGTCGAGCCGCCCATCGCCATATGGACCTTGATGGCGTTGTCGAAGGCCGCGGGGGTGAGGACCCGGTCGAGGGTGAGACCCTCCCACACCATGTCGACGATGCGGCGGCCGGCGGCGGCGCACATGCGCGGATGGCTCGAATCGGCCGCCGGGATCGAGGACGCGCCCGGGAGCGTCAGGCCGAGCGCTTCGGCGATCGCCATCATGGTCGCGGCCGTACCCATGACCATGCAGGTGCCGAACGAGCGGGCAATGCCGCCTTCCATCTCGTTCCATTGCGCTTCGGTGATGAGGCCTGCGCGCTTCTCGGTCCAGTATTTCCAGACGTCGGAACCCGAGCCCAGGTACTCGCCGCGCCAATTGCCGCGCAGCATCGGACCCGCCGGCACGTAGATCGCCGGTATGCCCATGCTAATGGCGCCCATGACCAGTCCCGGCGTGGTCTTGTCGCAGCCGCCCAGCAACACCGCGCCATCGATCGGGTGGCTGCGCAGAAGCTCTTCCGCCTCCATCGCCAGAAAATTGCGATAGAGCATGGTCGAGGGCTTGACGAACGGCTCCGCCAACGACATCGCCGGCAGCTCGATTGGAAAGCCGCCGGCCTGCAGCACGCCGCGCTTGACGTCCTCCGCCCGCGCCCGCAGGTGCGCGTGACAGGCGTTGATCTCGCTCCAGGTATTGATGATGCCGATGACGGGTCTGCCGGCCCAGTCGGCGGCGTCATAACCGAACTGGCGCAGTCGCGAACGGTGGCCGAACGAGCGCAGATCGTTGACGCCGAGCCAGCGGTGGCTGCGCAGGTCTTCGGGGCGCTTACGGTTCATTGCGGTGGTGCGGGGGATGCGCTTCGACTATTCCAGGCTCACGCCGCCTTCCTTGATCACCTTGGCCCATTTGTCGGTTTCCGCGGCGACGAGCTTTCCGAAGTCGGCCGGACTGCCCGGGACCAGCATGCCGCCGAGCTCCGCCAGGCGAGCCTTGACCTTCGGGTCGGCCAACCCGGCGTTGATCTCCTTGTTGAGCTTGTCGATAATCTCGGGCGGGGTGCCCTTGGGCACGCTCATCCCGTAAAAGGCGCTCGCCTCGTAACCTGGCACGGTCTCGGCCACCGTCGGAACGTCGGGCAGCGCCTCCGACCGTGTCGCCGTCGTCACCGCGAGCGCGCGCAGCTTGCCGGCACGAATGTGCGGCAGCGACGGCGGCATGTTATCGAAAATCACTTGCACCGTGCCGGCGATCAGGTCGGTGAGCGCCGGCGCCGAGCCCTTGTAGGGAATATTGGTCATCTCGACGCCAGTCATCATCTTGAACAGCTCGCCCGAGAGATGGACCGAGGTGCCGTTGCCGGAGGTCGCCCAATTGATCTTGCCCGGATTGGCCTTGGCATAAGCGATGAACTCAGCAACCGTCTTGGCCGGCACCGACGGATTGACTTCCATCACGTTCGGCACCCGCATGATGCCGGCAACCGGGGCGATATCGCGGATGAAGTTGAAGGACAGCTTGGGATAGAGCGTTGCATTGATCGCATTCGCCGGATTGACCAGCAGCAGCGTGTAGCCGTCGGGCGGCGAATGAATCGCGGCTTCGGTGCCGATGTTGTTGCCCGCGCCCGGCTTGTTCTCGATGATGAACTGCTGCCCCAGCCGTTCCGACAGCCATTGCGCCATGATACGCGCCGTGATGTCCGTGCCCCCGCCGGGGGTATAGGTCACGATCCAACGCACCGGCCGGGTCGGGTAGTCGAGCGCAGAGGCGGTGCCGATCCCGCCCCACGTGAGGGCGGCCAGACACGCGGCGAAACCGCGGGCAAAATTCACGCTTGGGATCATGGCGCTTGCCTCCTCTCGCCGGTTTTTGGTGGCGAATGATCCCGCCGTCGCGGTCCCATTCGCGAACTTGCGCGCGAAGGTACGCGGCATCGACGCCCTCGCACAAGGGCGTTGGGCGATCGCCCTTGTTCGAGAAGCCGCACGATTTGCGCGCGCGACTCGCTTCGCCTCGCGCCATTGCCTGGGGATGCATCAATCAACCAAGCTTGCCGAGACCTTCACCGCTCCCTTTAGGCGCTTCTTAACCATTCCGCTTAGGCGCTCCTTAACCATTCCGAGTTAACCATAGTGGATATCCGCTCGGGGGTAACACTCACAGCCAAATGTCCGGCCACGAGGCCGAAACCTTTCGCTGCTGCGCGTGTTTTGTTGGGCGGGATGTGTTTACAGGGGATGCCCAATGACTGTGGCCTACTCCCAGACGGGATGGGCCGCCGCCTCGCCTGCTCGGGCAGCGGCGACCGAAACTTTCTCGGATGAAGTGTTAATCCGGCGGATCGCCAACGGCGATCAGCTTGCCATGCGGACGCTTTTTGCGCGGCATCGCCTGGCGATCTACCGCTGGCTGCTGCGTCTGGTGGGCGACGAAACCCTCGCCGACGACCTCTTGAGCGATGTCTTCCTCGACGTCTGGCGCAAGGCTGGCTCCTTCGAGAGGCGCTCTTCGGTTTCGACTTGGCTGCTGGCCATCGCGCGCCACAAGGCGCTCTCCGCACGCCGCCGCCGCACGGACGTTGAACTCAACGCCGAACTTGCGTCCACGGTCGCAGACCCTGCGGACAACCCGGAGCTTGTCCTACAGAAGAAGAACCGAGAAGAACTGCTGCGCCATTCCTTGGCTCGGCTATCGCCGGAGCACGGCGAGGTCATCGACCTCACCTACTATCATGGCAAATCCATCAAGGAGGTCGCCGAGATCATCGGCATCAACGAGGCCACGGTGAAGTCGCGCACCTTCTACGCGCGCAAGAGGCTCGCGCAGCTGGTCGCATCTGCGATGTGAACGCGTGCTCGTTTGCGGCGATTGGGATCGCTGCTCGCGTGATCGCTCATATAGTTGCCGGGGTCGTCGTCGCCCTCGGTGAGCCGCGGTAGACGTTTCAGTGCGGCCGGGTCCAACCATCCGCAACAGGCGTCCGTGTGCGCCTTTATGCACGACGTTTCGAAATTGGTAGACGTTGCCGATAGTTGTGGAAATTCAGCGTCGCCAGAGGATATTTGGTCGGAGTGGCAGGATTTGAACCTGCGACCCCCTCGTCCCGAACGAGGATGCCCTTGGCTAAGCCTTTGATTTTACGCGTCGGAAGTTGCAGGAAAACCATGAACGGCACAAGAACATTCAAGTATATCTGTGCCGTATCTGTGCCAAGACAGTGTGGTCCCCCACCTTGCGCACCACCCCGACCTCGTCTTCTGTCGCTGTGGTGGCGCAGGAGACGGGCGACGCGAAGACCGTTGCCTGTCTCCAAACTTTTCTCCCCGCACATAACTAGGCTACCACCTCGATTGGAACGAACAGTGGCGACGTCTCGGATTTGAATCAGTTCATTGACTGGGTGGCGCGGCGCGATCACGCCGTCGTTGCGCGCGTCGCTTTCGGGCCTGAACGAGAGCGACCCACTTAGGCTCGCTATTGGTCCGCGACGCGCGTGGCGAGCTGTTCTGCTTTGCCGCCTTGGTCTTCGGTTCGCTTGCCGCCGTGGTCTTCGATTCGGCACGACCCTTGCCCCCTTTCGCGGCCTTGGTCCGCGGGGGCCGCTCGGGCGCGGCAGGGGTATCGAAACTGGCAGTCTCGGCCATTTCAAGCCCGAACAGGGCGGCGACATCGCCGTGGTCGAGCACTTTCGCAGCATGGGGCGTCGCTTTCGATAGCGGAAGATCCGTTCCAGCACGCGCGATCAGTTCGTTTTCGTCCACGCCGCGCAGCACGAAAAGAAGTCGAGGCTTTTCGTCGAGCCTGGCTCCGATGCCATAGAGTGCCGCCGCAACGTGCTTGCACATATCGGCCCAGTCCGGACAGTTACAGGAAAGTTTGATCTCGCCTGGCGACGGAAACAGGCCGTCGCCCTCCCGACAAACCCGATCCATGACGCCCTTGGCCAAACGGCCCTGCAGCAGTTCGACCAGTGAATCGATCGTTCCCGCACAATCGCGACAGATCGCCCTCCAGCGCGAAGTTTTGACCGGCGAGATGGCGATCGTAATCTTGTAG
>JBKOXY010000244.1:0-9913 GCA_046725125.1 Pseudomonadota bacterium
GGCCGCGCTGGTCGGCCTGATTTCCCGCGGACTGCGGTGGCAGGCGTTGCAGGTGTCGGCGAAGATTTGCGCGGCGGACTTGCCGGCATCGAGATTTGCTTGGGCCCGCGCCGGATGAGCCGCCGCCAGCGCGGCGGCGGCGATGACCCACGGCATGATCAGAGCAACCTTCGCCACGATGAATCCTCCATCACAGCCGACGCTGAGCCGACTCTTTGCTTCGAATTTTTGGCCAAAAGAGGATGCGACCGGCCTGCCCCCCAGCTGACCTGTATCTTACCCTAACCTCTTGCAACTTAAGCCGTTGCGGCAGCCAAAGGACTTTGTTTTAATTCTCCCGTCCGGGAGGAAGTGCCGGTTGCAATCGGCCGCGGCGCGGTCTGCTCACACGACGAGCGCGGACGTCGATTGTGGCACGGCGAAGCTAGTCGACGCGGTAGGACGCGGCCGATGGATCGGTTGCTTCGGGCGGCATTGGGACGGTTGATCCGCGCAGGGAATCTCCGGGTCAGGACCGCGGCCGGCTCGAGCCTTACCTTTGGCGACGGGACCGGCACGCCAGCGGCGATCCGCTTCACCACCCGAGCAGCCGAGCGCGGCGTCCTCCTCGATCCCGCGTTGAGGTTCGGTGAAGCCTACATGGACGGCGGCATCGTCGTCGAAGAGGGCTCGATCGCCGATGTCCTTGCCATCGTGCTCGGTCAGCGCCGCGAGGACGGACTGCCGGCGTGGGCGCGGTTGCGACGGCTCGTCCGCTACCTCCATCGCCGCGTCAAACAATTCAATCCGCGCCCGCGAGCGCGGCGCAACGCGGCGCACCACTACGATCTCGACGGCCAGCTTTACGCGCTGTTTCTTGACGCCGACCGGCAATACAGCTGCGCCTATTTCGAGACCGGCGACCAATCGCTCGACGACGCCCAGCTTGCGAAGAAGCGTCACCTTGCGGCGAAGCTTCTCGTCCCACCGGATCGGCGCGTGCTCGACATCGGCTGCGGTTGGGGCGGGCTTGCACTCTATTTCGCCGAGCTTTGCGGCGCGCGCGTCACCGGCATCACGCTGTCGGAGCGGCAGCTTGCGCTTGCACGCGTGCGCGCGGCCGAGAAGGGGCTATCCGACAAGGTCGAGTTCCGCCTCCAGGACTATCGCGACGTGCCGGAGAAATTCGATCGCATCGTCTCGGTCGGCATGTTCGAGCATGTCGGCGTCGGCTTTTACGATGCCTTCTTTGGCAAATGCCACGCCCTGCTCGACGACAACGGCGTGATGCTGCTGCATTCGATCGGACGGTCCGAAGGACCCAACGTCACCAATCCTTGGATCGCGAAGTACATCTTCCCCGGCGGCTACATTCCGGCGCTGTCCGAGGTGCTGCCGGCGGTCGAGCGCGCCGGCCTGCTGGTCACCGACATCGAAATCCTGCGCCTGCACTATGCCGAGACGCTCAAGGCTTGGCGCGAACGCTTCCTCGCCCATCGCGAAGAGGTCGAACGGCTCTACGACACGCGCTTCACGCGCATGTGGGAGTTTTATCTGGCGGCGTCGGAGATGGCGTTCCGCGAGCAAGCAATGATGGTTTTCCAACTGCAGTTGACCAAGCGGCAGGGGATCGTGCCGATGACTCGCGACTACATCCCCCGCGAGGAGGCGCGGTTGCGCGCGCTCGAACGCGGCGGCCGGCCGCCGTTGCGGCTGGCAGGGGAGTGATTCTGCTCTGGCCCATCGTCGTTCGCTATCGTCAAGACCTCTCCTGCGGGCTATCAAAAGTAACTTTCACGCGGTGATAAGCGGGGAAATTCGCCAAGGCAGATCCCCTAACAACTCATTGCGCGTGCTAGCTTGCGGTTCTTCCCTGTCGCCGTGCGTAGTTCCGCACCAGTTGAGTGGGTGCCGCGCCTCGATGCTGTCACAAAACCAAAACACTGGAATGTCATGGCCGTCGAATCGATATCACGCAAGCCAGCGGAACAGTCTGCGCCGTCCTACCGCGCCGCACCGCACAATATCGAGGCGGAGCAGGCCCTCCTGGGTGCGATCCTCGTCAACAACGAGGCGCTTTATCGCGTCAGCGATTTCCTCGAGCCGCAGCATTTCTTCGAGCCGATTCATCAGCAGATCTACGACATTTCGCGCAGCCTCATTCGCACCGGCAAGCTGGCATCTCCGGTAACCCTGAAGACGTTCCTGCCTGCCGAGACCGACATCGCCGGTTTGACGCTCGCTCAGTACCTTGCCCGGCTTGCCGCCGAAGCGACGACCATCATCAACGCGGTGGATTACGGGCGCACAATCTACGATCTCGCGATCAGGCGCGAGCTGATCAACATCGGCGAGGACATGGTCAACGTCGCCTTCGACGCGCCGGTCGATTTCGCCCCGGGCGATCAGATCGAGGACGCCGAGCGCCGTCTGTATGAACTCGCGGAGGTCGGGCGCTATGGCGGCGGCTTTCAGAAATTCGAGACCGCGCTCACCACCGCCGTCGACATGGCCGCGCGCGCCTATCAGCGCGAGGGAAAGCTCTCGGGGCTGGCAACCGGCCTCAAGGACCTCGATAGCAAGATGGGCGGCCTGCAGCCGTCCGACCTGATCATCGTCGCCGGCCGCCCCGGCATGGGCAAGACCGCGCTCGCCACCAACATCGCCTACAACGTCGCGCGCGCCTGGCGCGGCGAGGTGCGCGCTGACGGGCATATCGACACCGTGAACGGCGGCATCGCCGGCTTCTTCTCGCTCGAAATGTCGGCCGAGCAACTTGCCACGCGCATCATCGCCGAGCAGAGCGGCATTCCCTCAAGCACCATCAGGCGCGGCGGCATCAACGAACGGGACTTCGAGAAAATCAAGGACGTGGCAATCGAGCTGCAGCACTTGCCGTTCTTCATCGACGAGACCGGCGGACTGACCGTCGCGCAGCTTGCCGCCCGCGCCCGGCGTCTCAAGCGACAAAAGGGTCTCGACCTCCTCGTGATCGATTACATCCAGCTGTTGCAGGGCTCGACCCGGCGCGCCCTGGAAGGCCGTGTGCAGGAAGTGACCGAGATCACGACGAGCCTCAAGGCGCTGGCCAAGGAGCTTAACGTGCCGATCCTGGCGCTCTCGCAACTGTCGCGCCAAGTCGAGAACCGCGATGACAAACGGCCGCAGCTCTCCGACCTGCGCGAGTCGGGCTCGATCGAGCAGGACGCCGATGTCGTGCTCTTTGTGTTCCGTGAGGAATACTACCTGAGCAACAAGGAGCCGCGGCCGGGCACCGACGAGTATACGAGATGGCAGGTGGAAATGGCCGGCGTGCACGGCAAGGCCGAGATCATCATCGGCAAGCAGCGCCACGGCCCGACCGGCACCGTCACCGTCCAATTCGACGCGGCGGTCACCCGCTTCGATAATCTCGCGCGCGACGATCAGATGCCGGAACGGGTCTAGTCGGCCACGGGCAGGTCAGGTGACCGCGCATTTAAAACGCGCGCTTGCGTGGGCGTGGTTGCGGCCAAGCTCGCTTGCCACTGTCGCCAAGGGTGCGCCAAGGGCGCTCATGGCTTTGCGCGCCTGCACTAGACGGCGGCGCCGCGCCTCGCCATAAACCTCGGGTTATGACCGTCCACGACCCCGACCTGCGGCCCGTCGACGTGACGCCCGAGGCTTCCGACCCAACGGAAGCCGGCGGCATCCTCACCATCGACCTTGCCGCCATCGAGGCCAATTGGAACGCGCTCGCGAGCATGACCGTGCCGGTGGAATGCGCCGCGGTGGTCAAGGCCAACGGTTATGGTTGCGGGCTCGAACCGGTCACGCGTACGCTGTTCAGAGCCGGGTGCAGGACCTTCTTCGTCGCCGATATCGCCGAAGGACGGCGTGTGCGCGCGCTTGCGCCCGATGCCGTCATCTACGTGCTCAACGGGCTGATGCCGGGTTCGGCGCCGGCGTTCGCAGCCAACTATTTGCGGCCGGTCATCAACAGCACGACCGAGCTTGCTGAATGGGATGCGTTCGTCGCCATCAAGAACTGGCGCGGCGGCGCGGCCCTCCACGTCGACACCGGCATGAACCGGCTCGGCATCACGGTGGAGGAGGCGGTTGCCATCGCTCCGCGCCTGCAGTCGGAAAATCATGGTTTCACGCTGCTGATGAGCCATCTCGCTTGCGCCGAGATCCCCGATCACCCGATGAATGACCGGCAGATCCGGCTGTTTCGCGAAATTCGCCTTCTGTATCGCGGCGTGTCGTCCTCGCTTGCCAATTCCTCGGGCATATTCCTCGGCGGCGCCGCGTATTGCGACCTGGTTCGGCCGGGCGTGGCGATTTACGGCGTCAACCCGACCCCGGGCAAGAAAAACCCCATGCGGCCGGTGGTGGACCTCAAGGGCCGGATCATCCAGGTGCGCCCGGTCAACAAGGGCGAAACGGTCGGTTATGGCGCAGCCTTCACCGCCGCGCGGCCGAGCCGCGTCGCCGTCGTCGCGGTCGGCTATGCGGATGGCTTCCTGCGCTCAGCCAGCGCCGCCAGGGGCAAGCCCGCAGCCGAGGTCATCGTCGCGGGGAAGCGCTGTCCCCTCGCCGGCCGCGTATCCATGGACCTGCTGGCGGTCGACGTCAGCGATCTTGCCGAGGGCGCCGCGCGCCGCGGCGATCTTGCCACCCTGATCGGCGATGGCGTCAGCGTCGATGACCTCGCCGCCGGGATGGGGACCATTGGCTACGAGGTTCTCACCAATCTCGGACGACGCTACCACCGGGTTTACAAGGGCGAGTGATTCGGGGGCCCGTGTCGCGGGCGCAGCGCCATGCCGCTCCGCGCTTGAGCCTGGCGCTGCGCCGCATCCCGGACGCACTGAATGGGCGATATCCAACCATGGCCCGTCGCGATACGAGCTTCATCTGCCAGAATTGCGGCGCGGCCTACGGCCGCTGGCAAGGCAAATGCGACGCCTGCGGCGAATGGAACACCATCTCGGAGGAGAGTTCCGCGCGTGCGCAATTGCCCGGCCGCGCGCCGCGCAAGGGGCGGCTGTTTGCGCTCGAGCCGCTCGCCGGCGCGGGACGCGACGCTCCACGGCTCGCCTCGGGGCTTGCCGAATTCGATCGCGTCACCGGCGGCGGGTTCGTGCGCGGCTCGGTGCTACTGCTCGGCGGTGATCCCGGCATCGGCAAGTCGACGCTACTGATCCAGGTCGCAGCCGCGCTGGCCCGCGGCGGACATCGCGCGGTCTACATTTCCGGCGAAGAGGCGGTGGCGCAGGTGCGGCTGCGCGCCGAACGGCTCGGCCTTGCGGACGCCCAAGTCGAACTGGCCGCCGAGACCTCGGTCGAGGACATCGTGGCGACGCTTAGCGAACGCGCGAGCCCGCGGCTCGTGATCATCGATTCGATCCAGACGATGTGGACCGAGATGGTCGAGGCCGCTCCTGGCACGGTCACGCAGGTGCGCGCGAGCGCGCAGGCGTTGATCCGCTTCGCCAAGCGCTCGGGTGCGGCCGTCATCCTAGTCGGCCATGTCACGAAAGACGGTCAGATCGCCGGGCCGCGGGTGGTTGAACATATGGTCGACGCGGTACTCTCCTTCGAAGGCGAAGGCTCGCACCAGTTCCGTATCTTGCGCGCGGTCAAGAACCGTTTCGGTCCGACCGACGAGATCGGCGTGTTCGAGATGACGGGGGGCGGGCTGCGCGAGATCGCCAATCCCTCCGAGCTGTTTCTCTCCGAGCGTGATCTCGGCTCACCCGGCACCGCAGTCTTCGCCGGCATCGAAGGCAGCCGGCCGCTGCTGGTTGAAATCCAGGCGCTGGTGGCGCCGACCTCGCTCGGCACGCCGCGGCGCGCGGTGAACGGCTGGGACCAGAACCGGCTGTCGATGGTGCTTGCGGTGCTCGAGGCGCATTGCGGCGTGCGGCTCTCGGGCCACGACGTCTACCTCAATGTCGCGGGCGGATTGCGCATCCAGGAGCCGGCTGCCGACCTCGCCGCCGCCGCCGCACTCGTCTCCTCGTTCGCCGATGCACCGTTGCCGGCCGATGCCGTCTACTTCGGCGAAATCTCGCTTTCGGGCGCGGTGCGGCCGGTGGCGCAGGCCGCAACGCGACTCAAGGAGGCGCAAAAGCTGGGCTTTGCCCGTGCCGTTGTTCCCGAAGCGGCGCGCGGGGAAGAGACGAGCGAGCCGGGCCTGTCGCAGAAGCCCGTGAGCAGCCTGGCAAGTCTGGTCGCCGACATCGCCGCACGGAGGGCCGACAACGGACGACCACGGGGCAAGCGAGCCGGCCAACAAGACGGATGACGGGGCGGCCTCATCCGGCTATACAGCGGCCGAACTGCCGACACCCCGCTTGGGACCTGCACTCACATCCCCCGGAGGGCCGATAACGGCAGGAATATTAATAAGTTGGGGCGATCCTCCGACAGGGCTTGCCGGCCGGGCGGGAGGCGCGGAGGTTGGTACGATTTCATTCGCCGATTCGACCGGTGGCGTCCTGAACGTGCGGAGCATCCGAACTCGGTCATGCCCATCACCCTCCTCGACATCATCCTGATCGGCGTCATGCTGGTTTCGGGGCTGCTCGCCATGATTCGCGGCTTCATGCGCGAGATCCTGTCGATCGCCGCCTGGGTGATCGCGGCAGTGGCGACGCTTTATTTCTATGCCAAACTGCTGCCGTTCGCGAAGTCCTACTTCAACAACGACATCATCGCGGCGGCGGTGGTGGTCGGCGGCACGTTTTTGGCCACGTTGCTGATCGTGTCCGTCTTCACAGTGCGGTTTTCAGACATGGTGCTGGACAGCCGAATCGGTGCGCTCGACCGCACCCTCGGCTTTCTGTTCGGGCTTGCGCGCGGGCTGGTCATCGTCGTCATAGCCTTCCTGTTCTTCGCGTGGCTGGTGCCCGACCGCAGCCAGCCCGATTGGGTTCGCAGCGCCAAGTCGCGGGTCGTGCTGCAGGGAACGGGCGATTGGTTGATGTCGATGTTGCCGGATGACCCGGAAAGCACCATCTTGAAGCGGTTGAAGAAGCCGAAGCTGGAAGAGGATGAGCCGACGCCGGGTCAGCGATCGGGCCTCGATGCCCCCAATGAGGCCACCGGATACCGAGCGTCCGACCGGTCCGGCATGCGGGAATTGACCCGCGACAAGACCCGTTGACCAAGCTTGCGAGATCGATGAGGAGATGAGCGAGATGACCGAAACTCCAAGCGATGCCGGGCTCGACCTTGACGGCGACCGGCTGCGTGAAGAGTGCGGCGTCTTCGGCATATTCGGCCACCCGGATGCGGCTGCGATCACCGCGCTCGGCCTGCACGCTCTCCAGCACCGCGGGCAAGAAGCCGCCGGCATCGTCTCGTTCGACGGCAAGCGATTCCATTCCGAGCGGCGGATGGGCCTCGTCGGCGACAATTTCTCCCGCCGCGAGGTGATCGAGCGCCTGCCCGGCGTGTCGGCAATGGGCCACGTGCGCTATTCGACCACCGGAGAGACCATCCTGCGCAACGTGCAGCCGCTGTTCGCGGAACTCGATGGCGGCGGCTTCGCGATCGGCCATAACGGCAATTTGACCAACGGGCTCACCTTGCGCCGCCAGCTGGTGCGCGACGGCGCCATCATGCAGTCGACGTCCGACACCGAGGTCATCCTGCATCTCGTCGCGCACGCCAAGCGCAACCGCTTCATCGACCGCTTCATCGAGGGGCTGCGGCAGCTCGAAGGCGCCTACGCCTTCGTCGGTCTTACCAACAAGAAGCTCATCGGGGCGCGCGATCCACTCGGCATCCGCCCGCTGGTGATCGGCAGGCTCGACGGCCATCCGATCCTCGCCTCTGAAACCTGCGCGCTCGACATCATCGGCGCGAAATACGTTCGCGACGTGGAGAATGGCGAGGTCGTCGTGTTCGATGAAGACGGCATCCACTCGCACAAGCCGTTTCCACCCATGGCCGCGCGCCCCTGTATCTTCGAATACATCTATTTCTCGCGTCCGGACTCGGTCGTCGGCGGCCGCAACGTCTACGACGTGCGCAAGACCATGGGCGCGCAGCTCGCCCGCGAGGCGCCCGCCGCCGCCGACGTGGTGATCCCGGTTCCCGATTCCGGCGTCCCTGCGGCGATCGGCTATGCCCAGGAGTCGGGCATTCCCTATGAGCTCGGCATCATCCGCAACCACTATGTCGGGCGCACCTTCATCGAGCCGAGCCAGCAAATCCGCCAGCTCGGGGTCCGCCTCAAACATAGCGCCAATCGCGCGGTCGTCAGCGGCAAGCGGATCGTGCTCATCGACGATTCCATCGTCCGCGGTACGACCTCGGTGAAGATCGTGCAGATGATGCGCGAGGCCGGCGCCAAGGAGGTGCATTTCCGCATCGCCTCCCCGCCGATCACCCATTCCGACTATTACGGCATCGACACGCCGGAGCGCGACAAGCTATTGGCGGCGACCCACGACCTCGAAGGCATGCGCCGGTTCATCGGCGCGGATTCGCTTGCCTTCTTGTCGGTCGAGGGCATCTACCGCGCCATGGGCTACGAGCAGCGCGACGCGCTCCGGCCGCAATTCACCGACCACTGCTTCACGGGGGACTATCCGACCGCGCTGACGGACCAGACCGGGCAGGAGGCATCGCCACGCCAATTGTCGCTGCTGGCCGAGGCGAGTTGACGCAAAGCGTCACTTCGGGAGCGCACGCAGCGCGCTGCCCGGCATCCAAACCCACCATTATTTGAAATTCCCAAATCCCGGGATTATGGGTTCCGGCGCTCGCAACGCAGTCAAGCCTGCGCAGACTGCGTAAACTTGTCTGCGCTGCTCGGCCGGAATGACGAGAGAGCATCGATGCCGCTTCCCCTCGCCGACCGTATTGCGCTCGTTACCGGCGCCTCGCGCGGCATCGGCTACGCCACCGCGCTCGCGCTGGCGAAGGCCGGCGCCCATATCGTCGCGCTTGCACGCACGGTCGGCGGACTCGAGGAGCTCGACGACGCGATCAAGGCGTTGGGCGGCTCGGCCACCCTCGTACCCCTCGACCTCAAGGACTACCAGGGCATCGGCCGGCTCGGCCTCGCCCTGCACGAGCGTTTCGGACGGCTCGATGTGCTGATTGGCAATGCCGGCATTCTTGGGCCGCTGTCCCCGCTCGGTCATGTCGAGGCGCGGGCGTGGGACGAGGTGATGGCGGTCAACGTCACCGCCAACTGGCGGCTCATCCGCGCCATGGACCAGCTATTGCAACGCTCCGACGCGGGGCGCGTCGTGTTCATCTCCTCCGGCGTGGCCGCGCTGGCATTGGCCTATTGGGGGCCCTACGCCGTCTCCAAAGCCGCGCTCGAAGCGCTGGCGCGCACATATGCGGCCGAAAACGCAACCACCAATTTGCGCATCAACGTGTTCACGCCGGGGCCGATCCGCACCCGCATGCGCGCGCAGGCGATGCCCGGCGAAGACCCCATGACGCTCGAACCTCCGGACAAGGTCGCGCTGAAGATCGTCGAGATGTGCCTGCCGAGCATGCAGGAGAGCGGCAAGCTCTACGCCTATCCGAAGGGCAGGTTTCTCAACTTCCAGCCGCCGTCCTGAGATCGCGAGGCCGGCGACTGGATCACCCGGTACGCTGCGGATAAGCGCGGCAATCACGGCGAGCTATCGCTTGCCGCGTTTCGCGTAAGGATTTTTCTTCTCCCGCAGCGTAAGCCGAATCGGCGTGCCGGCCAGATCGAAGGTTTCGCGCAGACTATTGACGAGATAGCGTCGGTAGGCGTCGGGCAGCGCGTCGGCGCGGCTGGTGAACAGCACGAAGGTCGGCGGCCGGCTTTTCGGCTGGGTGATGTAGTCGAGCCGGATGCGCCGGCCCGAAACCGCCGGCGGCGGATGGGACGCGACGGCCTCGGCGATCCAGCGGTTGAGCGCACTCGTTCCCACGCGCCGGTTCCAGAGCG
>JBKOXY010000150.1:0-3838 GCA_046725125.1 Pseudomonadota bacterium
GGCCACGAGACCACGCTGGCGCAGGTGGCGCACGAGATCCTCGGCGTCGACTTCGATCGCATCAAGGTGCTGCAGGGCGACACTCTTTACAGCCCGTTCTCCACCGGAACCTGGGGCTCGCGGTCGATGGTGATGGCGGGCGGCGCCGTCGCGCAGGCGTCACGCATGCTGGCCAAACGTGCGAGCCGGATCGGTGCGTGGTTGTTGCAAACCGAAGCTGCCGACGTGCGCATCGCCAACGGTAGCGTGGTCGGACGCGGCGCGAGCGTCACGTTACGCGAGGTCGCGCGCGCCTGGTATCTGCAGCCGCAGAGTCTGCCGCCCGACGTCGATGAAGGCGGCCTGGAAGTCACCGCCGGCTATCGTCCGGCGCGCGACATGGGGACATTCAGTTACGCCACCCATGCCGCGCTGGTCGCGGTCGATCCGGGCACCGGGCTCGTCGAAATCCTCGACTACGTGGTGGTGGAAGACGGCGGAAAGCTCGTCAATCCGATGATCGTCGACGGCCAAGTGCAGGGAGGGACCGCGCAAGGTATCGGAACGTGCTTGCTGGAAGCGGTGTCGTTCGATGCGCAAGGCCAGCCGCTGGCGTCGACCATGCTCGACTATCTCATCCCCGGGGCGACGGAAGTACCGGATATCCGCGTGTTGCACATGGAGACGCCCTCGCCGCATACGGAATTCGGCATCAAAGGCATCGGCGAAGGAGGCGCGGTGGGTCCGCCTGCGGCGATCGTCTGCGCGGTCAACGACGCTTTGCGCGCCGTCGGCGCCGAAGTGCACGATCTACCGCTCACGCCCGAGCGAATCCTCGATGCGATTGCCGCCGGTGCGACGCCACGCGAGGCGCGGCGACCATGAAGCCGACCAATTTCGAGTTCGCGCGCGCAACCGGCCTCGCCGAGGCCGCAACAATTCTCCGTCAGGCGGCTGGCAGCGCGCGAGCCGTCGCGGGCGGTCAGTCGCTCGGTCCGATGTTGAACCTGCGGCTGGTGCAGCCGAGCATCTTGGTCGACATCACCGCGATTCCTGAATTGACCCATATCGAAGAAGACGCGGGCGGGGTCACTGTCGGCGCCTGCGTCACCACCTCCGACATCGAGGATGGACGTGTGCGCATGGAGGAACTGCCGATTCTCGCCACCGTCGCCGGCGGCGTTGCTTATCGCGCGGTGCGCAATCGCGGCACCATCGGCGGCAGTATTTGTCATGCCGACCCAGCGGGCGATTGGTTGCCGACGCTGTGCGCACTGGCCGCGGAATGCATCGTGACCGACGGCCGCCGGGCGCGACGCGTGCCGATCGACCAATTCGTAACCGGCGCGTTCGAGGTGATGCTCGAACCAGGAGAACTGCTGCAGGCGATCCGCATTCCGCGTCCCTCTCGCACCGCGCGCTGCGGCTACTACAAGGTGTGTCGCAAGGCAGGCGAGTTCGCACTTGCCAGCGGCGCAGTATTGCTCGATGGCGAGCGCGACCGCTTCAGAGCGGTCATCGGGGCGACGCAAGGGCGGCCCGTCATCGTTGATGACGCGCGCGCGATATGGGGAGGGATGCCGCAGCCGGGGGCCGCGGTCCATTTCGACGAGAGCGCTGCCAATGACCTGCTGCAGCGCGCCGGACTGACCACGCCCGCGCGCCTCCACATCACCGCCCTGACACGGGCGGCCGCGCAAGCGATGGCCCAATGAAACCCGTAGGCCTCACCGTAAACGCCATCCCGGTCACGGAGACCGTGGAGCCGCGCATGCACCTTGCCGATCTGTTGCGCGAACGGCTCGGTCTGACCGGCACGCATCTTCGCTGCGAGCAGGGCGCGTGCGGTGCGTGCACGCTGCTGATCGACGGCGAGCCGGCGCGGTCGTGCATCACCTATGCGGTCCTGTGCGAGGGCGCGCAGATCACGACGATCGAAGGACTGGAGAACGACCCGGTCATGATCGCGTTGCGGCGGGCGTTCACGGCCGAGCACGGTTTGCAATGCGGGTTCTGCACGCCGGGAATGCTGATCACGGCGCGCGACATCGTTACGCGTCTTCCCGACGCCGACGAGCGGCGCGTCCGTCTCGAGCTCAGCGGCAACCTGTGCCGCTGCACCGGATATGTCGGCATCGTGCGCGCCATCCGCCGCGTGTTGGAGGAGCGTCGCGCCGGCGCTCTTGCGGCGTCCGCAGTCGCGTCACGGGGGCTCGGCCCGGTCGGCTCTCGCCACGCCGGGCCGTCGGGCGGCGAGGTTTCAGTATCGACGGCGGTCCCAATCGGCGGCGACAGACGCCCGGTCTTCGCCGAAGCGGAGACGACGCCTTCGCTCATCGATGCTTGCTATCGTCGTCTCGGCCGAGCGCAGCGAGAGCCGGGACCCACAATCACTGGCGGAGATCACGGGTCCCCGCTTGCGCCGGGACGACCGGGTATGGGTCTCGGAGGGAAAAAACCCAATATTGAAATCCGTCAGTCTTTCGTCATCGCGCGACCGCAACGCGAGGTGTGGAATTTCCTCGCCGAGGTCGAACGCGTGGTTCCGTGCATGCCCGGAGCCACGCTCAGCGGTTCACGCGGCGACCGGCTGCAAGGGCAGCTCGCCATCAAGCTTGGCCCGATCGCCGCGGCGTTCAACGGCGAGGCTCGCGTTATCCGCGACGAGGCCATGCAGCGCGGCAT
This sequence comes from Pseudomonadota bacterium, assembly GCA_046725125.1. Taxonomy (GTDB): domain Bacteria; phylum Pseudomonadota; class Alphaproteobacteria; order Rhizobiales; family Xanthobacteraceae; genus VAZQ01. Next base: position 2,665 of record JBKOXY010000150.1, read on the forward strand.
GATCCTGGGAGCGGGCAGAGATCGGCTCAGCGCCTCGCGCGCGAGCGCCGAGATCGAATACCGGTTGAGTGCGGAGCGGGGCGCAGCCGCGACCCGGGTCGATATTACGGTGCGCGCCCTCTTGCTCGGACCGTTGGCGCAGTTCGGACGCAGCGCGATCGTCGGTGATCTGGCGGCTCGCGTCAGCGACATGTTCGTTCGCAACCTCGAGCGGCGCATGGCAGGATCGTCGGATGCGATGGACGAGACAACGGCGCCGATACCCGCAGGTTCGTTGCTCCGCGCCGTCATTGTCGCCCGCGTGAAGAAGGCGTTCGCGCGATTGTTGGGCAGGTTTCGCCGATGATACAAGCGAGCGCGTTTAGGTACCATTCGATGCGCCGATCGCAGCCGACCATGGCCTCGTTTCACCGTGCTGTCGCGCGCGCGATCGATATCGACTCGCTTGCATCGCATGCAACGCATCGCGTTCACGTCCAAACCACCTGATGGCAACGACCATGTCCAAGCTCTTGAAGGCATACGACCGCAGCCGCGTTCCTCTCTATATCCAGGTCGCGGCGATCATGCGTCAACGCATCGAACGGCGGCAATGGCAGCCCGGTCAGAAAATATCCACGCTGGTCGAGCTCGAGCGCGAGTTTGAGGTGGCGCGCGTCACGGTGCGCCAGGCCGTCGATATCCTGCGCCAGGAAGGCTTGCTGCACTGCTATCAGGGCCGCGGCACGTTCGTCGCGGAGAAGCCTCCGAGCCGGCACTGGCTCGAGCTCGCAACCGATTGGGCCATCCTGATCGACTCCATCAAGGACAATATCCCGAAGCGCATCAAGGTCGATCATCCGCCTGCGTATCCGGAGCTGCACGAGGGTGAAGGCGCGCTCGCTCCGGAATACCGGTTCATTCGCAGCCTGCAGTACAAGGACGGCGAGCCCTATGGGATCGTCAATGTGCATCTTGCCCGCGCGGTGTTCGATCGCGATCCCGAGGCCTTTCTGACCCGCCCGGCGCTGGCGATTCTCGCGAGTTTCACCGACATCGAAGTTCAGCATGCCTATCAGACGATCGTGATCGGCGGCGCGAGCGTGCAGACCGCCGACCTGCTGAAGATCGCGCTCGGCGCGCCGACGGCCGAATGCCGCTGTGTCGTCATCGATGGCAGCGGCGTAGCCATCTA
>JBKOXY010000373.1:0-3649 GCA_046725125.1 Pseudomonadota bacterium
TTCGGCTACATCTGCGTCCGGCACACGCGCATCTTCTTCGGCATCCTGACGCTCGCACTATCACAGGTGCTGTGGACCCTCGCCTACAAGTTTTTCTGGGTGACCGGCGGCTCGGACGGCCTGCGCGTGGGTCGCCCGACATTGCTCGCCGGCATGGTCAGCTTCACGGGGCGTGATTCGTTCCAGCGATTCATCAACGGATATTATTATTACGTGCTCGCGGTGTTCGCGATCTGCGTCGTGATCATGTGGGTGATCGTGCACTCGCCATTCGGGAAGGGGCTGCAGGCCATCCGTGACAACGAAACCCGCGCCGCCTTCCTCGGCTTGCGCATCAGGCGCTTCCGGTGGGTCTCGTTCCTCATTTCCGGAACTTTCACGGGGCTCGCGGGGATTCTCTGGGTGCCGCTCAATGGGCTCACGACGCCCGAGGTGCTGTATTGGCCGTTCTCGGGCGAGATCGTATTCATGACTCTGCTCGGCGGCTTCCGGAACTTCACCGGTCCGATCGTCGGTGGCGTACTTTTTACTTATCTTAAGACCTACGCGGTCGCGACCACTGAGTATTGGCAGCTTCTGCTCGGCGTCGTCCTCGTGCTTCTGGTCATGCTCTTGCCGACCGGGATCGTGGGTGCGATCTCCGCGGTAGCCGATAAGCTCCGGCCGCAGGAGAAATCCTCGTGATCCTTCTCGAGACGGTCGATCTCAGCAAGCAGTTCGGCGATGTCCACGCCTGCGATGGCGTGAATTTCACCGTCGACAAGGGCGAATTTCTCTCGCTCGTAGGCTCGAACGGCGCCGGCAAGACCTCGCTCGTCAATCTGATCAGCGGACATCTCAAGCCGGACAGCGGCCGGATCCTGTTCGAGGGCCAAGACATCACCTTCGCCGCGGTCTATCAACGCATCAGAGCGGGCATCGCGCGCAGCTTCCAGATCGTCAATTTGTTTGACGCCCTTACCGTTTTCGACAATGTCGCGTTGTCCATCTTCTCGCGCGAGGGCAAGATCGTGAAGATCGCGGCACTCGCGGACCACGACCAGGATGTCCGCCGCGAGACCTTCGACGTCCTCGGCCGGTTCGGGCTCAACGGCAAGAGCGGCGTGCCGGCCGGCGGACTGGCGCAAGGTGAGCGCAAGCTGCTCGACGTCGCCGTGGCCTATGCCCTGCGCCCGAAACTGCTCTTTCTCGACGAGCCGACGAGTGGGGTTAGCACGCGCGAGAAGACGCAGATCATGGATACCGTGTCGTCGGTCGTGCGCGCCGGCGCCGTAACGGCCGTTGTCATCGAGCACGACATGGACGTGGTGTTCCGCTACTCGGACCGCATCGTCATGATGCATGAAGGCAAATTCCTCGCCGACGGGACGCCGGAAGAGATTAAGGCGAACAAGGACGTCGCCAACATCCTTCTCGGCGCGCCGTTATCGGCCTGAGATCGCGAAGGACAAGCAAGTGCTGCTCGAGGTCGAGGCCATAAATACCTTTCGCGGGCCGGCGCACATCCTGCGCGGCGTAACGTTGAGCGTGGGCGACGGTGAGGTGGTCTCGCTGGTCGGGCGCAACGGCGCCGGGCGCACCACCATCATCGAGAGCATCACGGGCCTCCTCCCGGTGCGCTCGGGTCAGATTCGCTTCCGCGGAGAGGACATCACCAAACTCCCGCCGCACAAGCGCGCTAAGCGCGGCATCGGCTATGCGCCCGAGAATTCCGGCATCTTTCCGGAATTGACGGTGGCCGAAAACCTCATGATCAGCCGCTGGCTCTCCGACAAGACCGCGCGCGGCGCCGCGGGCGGCGTCGATGCCGAGGCGCAGGCGCTCACGGTGTTTCCCGAAGTCGGCAAGTTCCTGAGCCGGCCAGGGCTCAACCTCAGCGGCGGGCAGAAGAAGATGGTGTCCATTGCGCGCGCCATGGCGCTTGCGCCGTCGCTGATGATCCTCGACGAGGCCTTCGAGGGACTGGCGCCGGTGGTGGTCAGGCGGTTTCGCGATGCCGTCATGATGATCAAGGGCTTGGGGATTTCGCTCCTGCTTGCGGAATCAAATCTCACGAGCGCGGCCGCCATCGCCGATCGGCTCTACGTGATCGATCGCGGCGAAATCATCTTCCAGGGCACCCCGAAGGAGGCGCTGGCAAACGAGAACGTCATGCGGACGCTGCGCGGGTGAGATCGCGTTTGCCCGGCATGCTTTCGATATTTTGCCCGTCCGCGAGGGCTCGCAACGCGACATGAAACGGCTTGCTGCAACCATCCTCGTCCTTGGCGCAGCCCTCGTCACCGTGGCGCGGGGCGGGCACGAGTTGCCGATCTATCCCTCGTTCTATCCCCATGAGATCGAAATCAAGTCGCTCGCTCCCGAGGAGGCGGCGCAACCGTTGCGCGACGGCAAGATCCAGGCCTTTCTCGGCTCGGGCTTGAGCTTTGCGGGCGCGCCGCCGGTCGATCTCCACGCAATCGAATCGCTCGGCTCATTCATCATCGTGCGCGTCAACCCAGACTCCACGCTTGCGCAGGACGACGCTTCCGCCTGCGCCGTCGTCAGGACCGTCATGCGCGCCCTTGCGGCGCAAGGCAATTTCATTCCGCATCCCTATCCGGTCACGCCGTTCCACGGCGATTATCTTCATCACGCCGACCTCGCGGCCGCTGCCATGGCGCGCGTCTCGATCAGCGAAGCCCCGGTCGGCGACCTCAGGATCGCGGCGCGCGGCGGCCTTGCCCAAAGCCATCCGGATTGGTCCGCCCGCGATGCGGATTGGGACGCCGAGGTCGATGAGGTCGACGCGGCCGAGCTCGTGGCTTCCGCGATGTTCTCAGTGAACGGTTGGCTCGCGCCGCCGTGGGTGAGAACCGGCTGGTTCCACGCCGAGCGTCTCTTGGCCGATGCCACGGACGAGCCCGCCCGCAAACAGCAAATCCAATCCGATCTGCAACGCCTCAAGGCCGGCGATTTCACCGGCCTGGTGGAGCGCATCAATCTGGAGCGCGACCTCGTCACTCTCCTGACGGTCGGTTGCCGGAAAATCGTCGCCGGCTATACGGTCAAGCGCGAATACGTCAACGTCGAATTCTCCGCCGGGATCGAGAACGTCGGCTACGATTCGATCGCGGGCCTTCATTCGCCGATATTCATCCGGACGGTGAAGCTCAAGGACTTTCCCTGGAACGGATGGCTCGCTCTCGGCATCGACGGTAAGCCCGCCGCTGCCTGGAACCCGATCGGAGGCATGGTCGATCCGTTCGGGCGCCTGCTGGGTTTCACGGTGGGGGACCCGGCCCTGCTGCCCTCACCCTATGAGTCCGGCTGGATGCTCAACCGCATCGCCGACCTGCCCCCGGGACGATGAATGACGCGGCGCGCAATCATCTCCTCCTTTCCACGGCTGCGGGCATTGATACTGGCGTTGTCCTTGAGCTGCGCGCTGACCGCGGCCGCCAACGCCGCCGAGGTGACCTACGCGCTGACCATTGCGAACGGCCGCGTCCCCGACAACATGCGGCTCATTCGCGTCAAGCAGAACGACGTGGTGAAGCTTGAATGGCGCACGGACAAGCCGCTGAACGTGCACCTTCACGGCTACGACATCGAGCAGGAGCTCAAACCGGGCACGGTCACGGAGATGACCTTCACCGCGCGCGCGACC
>JBKOXY010000090.1:0-7955 GCA_046725125.1 Pseudomonadota bacterium
GCCTCTGCTGCCGATTAGACCTCATGGAAGCAAGCAGCCTTTGTTCTGCATCCACCATGCGGGAGGATTCAGTTGGCCCTATTCGAGGCTCATTAGTCATCTTCCATCGGACTACCCGATCTACGGGCTACAGGCGCGCAACCTCACGCAGCCAAAGATGCTGCCCCATACTATTGAGGATGTGGCCGTAGATTATCTGAACCTTATTCGCGAGATTCAGCCTGTCGGACCTTACAACCTGCTTGGCTGGTCCTTTGGCGGCTTAGTTGCTCACGCAATTGCCACCCACCTCCAGTCCACGGGGCAAGAAGTCGCACTGCTCGCCCTTCTCGACAGCTATCCGAGCGATTGCGAGGAGCCGCTGCGCCGTTGCCATGAAGAATACGAAAAAGAGGTTCTTTTCGCGGGGGTGGCCGATCCGATACGGACGATGGTGGACACCTTGCGTCAGGATGGACATCTCCATTCCATACTCAAGGACCATCACTATGAGGCTATCATCGATGGCTACGAGAACAGCGTTCGTCTCATGAGGACGTTCTTGCCACAGCAGTTTGACGGCGATATTTTGCTTTTCGTGGCCACCCAAGGCGAAGCCAAGCCATCGCATGACATCTGGACGCCATATGTCGGCGGCGAGATCAAGGTCCATAGAATCGACTGCACCCACGAGGCGATGATGGACCCTCTACCGGCCGCTAGGATCGGTCGGATACTGGCAACCGAACTCGATAAGCGGCGAGCGACGACGAAACTCCGCGTCAAAGGAGGGCAATATGACTAATCCATTTGAAGACGAAAACGGCATCTACCACGTTTTGATCAATGACGAAGGACAGTATTCCCTTTGGCCAAGCTTTATAGATGTCCCCGACGGCTGGACCATCATTCATAAATCGGACAGCCGCACAGCTTGCCTCGAATTCATAAATCGAAATTGGACCGATATGCGACCCAACAGCCTAATCAAAAGTATGAACGAATCGTCCGCAAGCCAACAACAAAAAGGAAATCCGTCTGAGTCATAGTCATTCCGTGACGTTTCGACTTTATTTACCTCAAGGCATTTTGAAAATTTCCAGAAGAGGGCGGCAGCGTTACGGGCCAAGCTGCCGACGGGCTGGGCGCTTGCCTACTAGGCCGAAAGAAATATCAGCTCTCTTCGATCGAAAGATCATGCAACGTCGCCCCGCTTTCGAAGTGCTCGATGAAAATCTGGCCAATGCTGCGGGTGCAGGCAATCGCAGTGACCGACGAGACGACAAGTCCCATGAGCGCGCCCGACGGCACGACGTAAAAGAGCGTTGATGTTGTGACTGCCGCGAATCCAGTGGGCATGGTGCCTCCCACGAGTCCTACGATGATGGCGCGAGCTCGGTCACGCTCGAACGGCACGCCATAAAGATCGCTCAGCATCTTCACCATGCGGATGATGATGCTCGTTATGCCCGCAACACTGGCGACTGGAAGCGGGACAATTCCACCGACCGCTGAATAGGCGGCATGGCGCGCCACGATCGCACGCGCTTGCGCTTGTCGTTTCGCCACATTGGCCTCGGCGGACGTTCGCGCCGCACGGGCAAGAGTCGTCGTTATGGGCATCGCAGAGGCCTGCGTCTCCTCGATGTCCTCGCCCACAGGACCGGACCGCGCTGTGGCAATCCTTTCGTCCGCTGCTTGATTCGACGCCGCTGCCGTGGCAGCTCCTCGCCACTCCCTTGAGCCACCAGCAACGGCCGCGGCCTCACGCATCCCATCGATCGGGTGCATAATTGCGTTCGGGAGTTTCTTCTTATTCACGCTGCCGCCCGTTTGATGGCGAGAATGTTGTCGACCTCCGCCGCGATCGCCGCGATGTCGCGCGCGGCGGGTCCGGCACGGTCGATGAGACTCGGCGTCGCACCCCAGAGTGCAGCCTCCGCATAGATAACACGGTTCGTCATCTCACTTTCGAGCAGCGGGAAGCCGGCCGTGGTGAGCTCGGAACGAATGTGCTTGGCAATGACGGACTCACGCGTTGTTTGCGTAAGCAGGCAGCGGAAGATCGGCCGCCAGTCGCTCGCACCATTAATGAGCATGTTGAGTGTATCGAGCATGCGATCGACATCAAATGGCGAGGGCTTGACCGGGACCAGGACAAAATCGCTTGCAGCGAGACATGTCAGCGTCGTCTCCGAGCGAAAGCCTGGTGTATCAATGATGACGGGACCGCCCGCGCCAACGAGACGGCGTGCCGCTTCGCAGGCGTACTCGGTCGCATCCTCGACCACGGGCACTCCGCCGAGCGCTCGTTCGCGTGCAGCGAGACGTGCGATGGAGCGCTGCGGGTCGGCATCGATGATCGTCGGGCGGCGTCCATCAAGATGCCAATGAACCGCAAGGCAGCTTGCGAGCGTACTTTTGCCGCTGCCGCCCTTCATCGTCGCCACCGTGATGATCGTGCCCATCTCTCGTCCGTTTCCCGGCCGCCAACGCAACGAATCATCCGAATCGATGTTATCGTTTTCTTTGAGAACTGCCTACCTGTTGGCGATATTGCGGCCGCGAAAGAACACATAACCTGCCGCGGTTATGGCGACGCAGTATGGGAACGCGGTGCCACCGATCGAAGGTTTTGACGCGACCACCGAACGGGGCCGATGGGATGTTCGAGCTACCCGCCGCGAACCCCGCGGCCGCTTTCACGAGGTCATCGCCTTCCCGGCAAGTCTGCCGCAGGTTGCGAGTCGCGAACGCACACGATCCCAGCTGGATTCGCTCGGAATACCAAACCGCAGCCATGTCGGCTGCTCGCGGAAGGCGCGCACGATTATTCCGGAGGTTCCAAGATGCCGGAATATCTCGTGCGCGCGGCGCGTGCGAACCAGGCGGAACAAGGACGTGCCGCCGACAACCTTGATGCCGGCCTCCGTCAATAGCTGGTCGAGCTTCTCGGCAGCGCTCGCCAGTCGGGTGCGAGTGGCGTCGATCCAAGCATCGTCTGCAAGGGCCCGTTCGGCGATGGCAATGGCAGGGCCGGATACCGCCCACGGACCCAAGGCCGCATTGAGCTTTGCGGCGAGATCCGGGGCAGCGAGCGCGAAGCCCAGCCGCAACCCCGCCAGACCGAAGAACTTCCCGAAGGACCGCAGCACGATGATGTTGCCGCGGTGTATTTCGCCCGCCAAGCTTGCCTCCAGCGGCCCGACATCCATGAATGCTTCGTCGACGGCGAGAAGGCCGCCCCGGCCGCTCAAATCGTCCGACAATGCCAGCAGCCCTTCTTTCGTGATAATGCGGCCATCCGGATTGTTCGGATTGACGATAACGGCGAGGTCAACTCGGCGCAGCTCATTGATATCCCCGACATCCATGACGGCATGCCCGGCGAGGGCCGCGGCCCGCGCGTGCTCGGAATAGGTTGGACCGAGAACACCTGCTCGACCCGGAGGGACGAGCGCCGCTACCAGCGGCAACAAGATCTGGGTGCCCGGCGCGCACACCACGTGCGCGGCCGTTGGAGTCCCATAGGTTCGCGCCGCCATCTCGCAGAGCCGAAACTGCGCCGCGGAATCGGGCAGTTGCGCAAACACGTTGGCGGCAAGCGACGGCAGGGGGTAGGGATGGGGATTGATTCCCGTCGACAGGTCGATGAAAGGTTGCGGCGCGTGGGGAAACAGCCGCCGCGCCGCCGCGAGGTCGCCGCCATGCTCGAGTGACCCGGCATCCAAATGGGAGATCATGGCTGTCGCTCTCACCCTTCTCGCCCTGCTTATCGAGGCCATGGCCGGTTATCCGGATCGGCTGGTGCGATCAATTGGTCATCCCGTGATCTGGATGGGCAGCTTGATCGCGGCACTGGAGCGCCGATGGAACCGCGAAACCGTGGCCCCGGCGCTGCGACGAATGCTCGGAACTGTCGCCGTTTTGCTGCTCGTTGGCATTGTCGGCGGGGCAGCCTTCATCATCGAGCGTGGTCTCCTGATTCTGACGTTCGGCCTGATCGGTGTTGGGGTTATCGCCAGCACATTGATCGCCCAGCGAAGTCTGCACCAACACGTGGCGCGTGTTGCCGACGCACTCGACAATGCCGGTCTCGCCGGCGGGCGCGAAGCGGTATCGCACATCGTCAGTCGTGACACCAAGGCGCTCGATGAAGCAGGTGTCGCGCGCGCGGCAATCGAAAGCCTGGCGGAGAATTTTTCCGACGGGGTGGTTGCGCCTGTCTTCTGGATGATCATCGCTGGGCTCCCCGGCGCTGCAATTTATAAGGCCGTCAATACGGCCGACAGCATGATCGGCCATCATAACCCGCGTTTCCAGGCCTTCGGTTGGGCGGCTGCACGCCTCGACGATTTGCTCAACCTGCCGGCATCGCGGCTCTCGGCTCTGCTCATCATCGCGGCAGCCGCGATAACGAAAGGGACCTCGGCATGGGCCGCCTGGCGCGCAATGCGGCGTGATGCTCGTCATCACCGTTCGCCGAACGCGGGCTATCCCGAAGCGGCAATGGCGGGTGCGCTCGCTCTCGCGCTGGCAGGCCCGCGTGTTTATGACGGCGTCCGTGTCGACGACGCCTTCATGGGAAACGGTCGCCATGCGGCAACAGCCACCGATATTCGGGCTGCGCTCGGACTTTACCGTTGCGCCGACGCAATCCTGATCGGACTCGTTGCCGCGCTCGCCGCCGCTCTCATCGCGATAGGCTGAGCAAACGATCGAGATCGATGTGCGCCACAAGATGCGCCGCGAGCCGATCCAGGGTTTCATCAACCAATGCGTCGTACGCGATCGCTGTCTGAGCCACGCCGAAGCGCTGGAGCCACGCAGAGCGTTGTCGATCGTCGGCGAATAGGCCGTGGATGTAGGTTCCGCTGACGCGTCCATCCGCTGAAAGCGCCCCTTCCGACGACCCGTTGGAAAGCCGAGCAAACGGTCGCGCGCGGTCCGGCCCTTCGGTCAGGCCCATGTGCATCTCGTATCCCGAGAAGGGGATGCCGTCGCTGGTCGTGCCGCGCACCGGCTCGAGGCGTTTGTCTGCGGTCAAAATCGTCTCGACATCAAGCAGGCCGAGGCCATCCGCGGCACCAGCGCGTCCTTCGACTCCATGTGGATCCCGTATGGTGCGTCCCAGCATCTGATATCCGCCGCACAGTCCTAAAACGCCGCCGCCGCGCCGCACGTGGGCGCCGATGTCGACGTGGAAGCCTGCCTCGTGCAGCACGGCCAAATCGGCAATCGTTGCCTTCGCGCCGAGCAAGATGACGAGGTCGGCGTCGCCGGGAAGGGCGTTGCCGGGCCGAACCCGCAGCAGATCGACCGCCGGCTCGGCGTCCAACGGGTCGAGATCGTCGAAGTTGGCGACGTGCGGCAGGATTGGGACGGCGATCTTGATTCTTGCCTTCGGCTTCGCAGGCCGGGTGCCGTCCAGCGCGAGAGCGTCCTCGGCCGGCAACAACCGAGCGTCGGGAAAGAAGGGCACCAGGCCGAGCGGCTCCCATCCGGTAGCGCGTGCGATCATCGCCATGCCGTCCGCGAATAGCATCGGATCGCCGCGAAACTTGTTGACGAGAAAGCCGCGAATTTGCGCCGCGTCACCCGCGTCGATCACCGTTTTGGTGCCGACCAGGCTCGCAATCACGCCGCCGCGGTCGATATCGCCGATCAGCACGACCGGTACGTCGGCCGCGCGCGCGAATCCCATATTGGCGATGTCATTCGCACGCAGGTTCACTTCCGATGCGCTGCCAGCGCCCTCGACGAGTACGAAATCGGCCTCGCGCTTGAGGCGGGCGTAGCTGTCGAGCACGAAGCACGTCAGATCATGCTTCATGTGCTGATAGGCAGCGGCCTTGGCCGTGGCGTGAACGCCGCCCTGGACCACGACCTGCGCGCCGACCTCGCTCTGTGGTTTGAGGAGCACGGGATTCATGTGCACGCTGGTCGGCGTGCGCGCGGCTCGCGCCTGCAGCGCCTGCGCACGACCGATCTCGCCACCGTCCGCGGTCACTGCTGCGTTGTTAGACATGTTTTGCGGCTTGAACGGCCGGACCCTGAATCCGCGGTTCGCCAAAGCCCGCGCGAGGCCCGCGACAATCAGCGATTTGCCGACGTCCGAGCCCGTGCCCTGGAACATGAGCGCGCGGGCGGCCAAGGTTAAAACTCGATTCCGGCCTGGGCCTTCACGCCGGCAGCGAAATGGTGCTTCACCAGCGTCATCTCGGTGACGAGATCGGCCGCGGCGATCAGCTCCGGCTTGGCGTTGCGGCCGGTGACGGCGACGTGAAGACCGGGCCTGCGCGCGTTCAATGCGGTGACGACGGAGTGCAAGTCGAGGTAATCATACCGGAGCGCGATATTGAGTTCGTCGAGGATCACGAGCCCGAACGTCGGATCAGCCATCAGCTCGAGCGCCTTGGCCCAGGCGCGCTCCGCGGCGGTGATGTCGCGCTTAAGGTCCTGCGTCTCCCAGGTGAAGCCTTCGCCCATGGTGTGCCAGGATACTTGGTCTGCGAACGCGGCGAGGGCGTCGCGCTCTGCCGAGCGCCATGCTCCTTTGATGAATTGCACGACGCCGACCCGATGGCCGCGGCCGAGCATGCGCAGCGCGAGGCCGAAAGCGGCGGTGGATTTGCCCTTGCCGGCACCGGTATGGACGATGAGGAGGCCCTTCTCGATCGTTTTGCCGGCGACCTCGGCGTCCTGCACCGCTTTGCGCTTCGCCATCTTGGTGCGATGGCGTCCGACCTCGGTCTCGTCGATCGGTTTGGTCATGGACTTCCCTTGATGGTGAGCGGCAATCCAGCGACGACGAGGACGACGCGATCTGCACGTGCGGCAATCCGCTGGTTGAGCAGGCCTTGCAGGTCGCGGAATCGACGGCCGAGAGCATTGTCGGGCACGATGCCGAAGCCCACCTCGTTCGCGACCAGCACGAGCGGCGCCGCGGCTTGCTCCAACGCGGCCTCAAGGTGCTCAATCTCCGCATCGACGTCGGCACTCGCAAGCAATGCATTTGCGAGCCACAGCGTCAAGCAATCGACGAGCAAGGGTGTCGTTCTGTGGGCGGCGAGCGCCCCGACGACATCGCGCGGCGTTTCGAGCGTTCTCCAGCCTGCTCCACGTCGCGCTTGATGGGCGGCGATGCGCTCCGCCATCTCGGTGTCGCATGCTTCGGCCGTTGCCACATAAATCCATGGCGCCGGCAGTGCCGTAACCAAGCTCTCGGCATAGCGGCTCTTGCCCGACCGAGCGCCACCTAAGACGAGCGTGAGCCGGGCGCTGCCAGGTGCAGCGGACGTCGCCAAGACGTTTACGCGCCGGGAATGAGTTGGCCGATCAGGACCGTCAATCCAACCCCGACGATGACTGCTCCCGCAAGCCGCGGTGTAAGTTCGGAAACGCCGCCGCCTCTGCGTCGCGCGACCAGCGCGGTTGCGACCGTGAGTGCGCTCTGGATCAGGATGAGGCCCAGGAGGTACGCATAGAGCGGAGATGTCTCCGCGCCGAAAATCGACTCACCGAAGGCGTAGCCGTGGAAGACGCCCGCAACGGCGAAAAGCACCGCCCAGATCCAGACCGAGAGAGCGCGTCCGCGCGCGAGCAGAAAGCCGGCCAGCAGCACCGAGGCCGCAACGACAATCTCGGCCCCGGGAAGATTGATGCCGTTGACATGCAGCACGACGCCGATTGCTGAGGCAACAACGAACAGCGCCGGTAGCGCCAGATTGAGGCCGCCGACGCCGACCGCGATGCCGATCGCCAACAGAAAGGCCAGGTGATCCGGCCCGATGACCGGATGACCGATGCCGGACAAGAGACCTTCGACGAATGTGGAGGGAGTCTTGCCGCCCATCACGTGATGGGCGAATGCCGACGTTGCGAAGAGAGATAGCGCCGCGACGAGCGCCGTGCGGCAAAGAAGACGTAAAGTCATGGCATCCCCCATCCGCCTTCCACCCGAAGGCGTGGTTACG
>JBKOXY010000017.1:0-12415 GCA_046725125.1 Pseudomonadota bacterium
CAGCAGGTTGACCCCCATGCTCATGTTGCCGGACTTGACGATCACGGCGCGCTTTGCCGCCTGCTCGATCAGCTTTTCATTCTCGCCCGTGAGCCCGGTGGTACCGATGACGTGGACGCAGCCCTTGCGCGCCGTATGCTCAGCGAAAGCGAGGGTAGCGGCGGGGACGGTGAAGTCGATGAGCCCGTCCGCCTGGGCGAGCAGCGGCTCGACGTCGGTGGTGACCGTCACGCCGTTTTTCCCCAGCCCGGCAAGCTCGCCCGCGTCGCGGCCGATCACCGCCGAGGAGGCCGCCTCCACCGCGCCGGCTAGGACTGCTCCGTCCGTTGCCGCGATGGCATGGACGAGGGTGCGCCCCATGCGGCCGCCGGCCCCAGCCACGATCAGCCGCATGTCGGACATGGCATCTCTCCGGCAAATTTGGCTGCGGGTATAGCGAGGCGGGGATGCGAAGGAAAGTAACGCGCCTTCCACCCCCCTTGCGCCTCCTCTGTCGACGTCGGGCTGTGTCCGCGGCGCCTTGCGCTACGATTGCGCGTCGCAGCCCTCGATGATGAAGAGATCGAGCTCGGCTTTGCCTTTGCGCAGCGCGGCGGCGGCTTGGTACTCCGGCGAGCGGTAGCAATCGAGCGCCGCCCGATAGCTCGGAAATTCGAGCACGACGGTACGCCCACGCACCTTGCCCTCCACCACCTCGCGCTGGCCGCCGCGCACCAGGAAGCGCCCGCCATATTTGCCGAAGGCCGCCATGTCGGCGGTCATGTAGGCCTTGTAACCCTCGGGCTCGGTGACATCGACGTGCGCGATCCAGTAGCCCTTGCGGGGCGCGGCCGCCGGCTGCGGCGCCGGGTGGTCCGGCTGCACGCCGTCGTAGCCCTCGATGATCACGAAATCGCAAACCGAATGGGGAAGGCGCAGCGGCTTCGCGCGCTGATATTCCGCGGAGCGGTAGCAGGCGAGCGCGGTGGCGTAGTCCGGAAATTCGCGCAGCACATTGCGCGAGCGGCTTCTGCCTTCCACCACTTCCTGCGCGCCGCCCCGCACCAGCGCGCGTCCGCGATACTTGTCGTGGGCCGCAGGGGTTGCGGCCATGTACGCCTTGTACCCTTCCAGGTCGCTCACATCGATGTGCGGAATCCAATAGCCCTTGGCCATCTCGCCCTCCCTGTCATGGCTGCGCCGCGCCGGCGATTTCAGCGATGATCGCGCCCGCAGCGGCCTTCGGATCGGCCGCCGCGAGGATCGGCCGGCCGACCACGAGATGATCGGCGCCGGCGGCAATGGCGGCGGCCGGCGTCATGATGCGCTTTTGGTCGCCGGCCGCGGCGCCGGCCGGCCGGATGCCCGGCGTCACCAGCACCATGCCAGCGCCGATCATCGGGCGCAGCAGCGCCGCCTCCTCGCCCGAGCAGACGAGCCCGTCGATACCGACGTCGCGCGCCTGCGCCGCGCGTTCGCCGACCAGCTCTGAAACCGTGAAATCATAACCGGCCGCGGCGAGATCGGCGTCGTCGTAGGAGGTGAGCACGGTGACGGCAAGAAGGCGCAAGGCGGAGCCTTTGCGCGCATCGACCGCGGCGTGCATGGTCTGGGGATAGGCGTGCACCGTGAGAAACGATGCCCCGAGCCGCGCAACGCTTTCGACGCCCCTGGCAACGGTGTTGCCGATATCGTGCAGCTTGAGGTCGAGGAAGACGCGCTTGCCCGCGCTGGCGAGCGCGCGCGCGAAGTCGATCCCGCCCGCAAAGGCAAGCTGATAACCGATCTTGTAGAACGAGACGGTTTCGCCGAGCCGTGCGACCAGCGCCTCCGCCTCGGCAATCGAAGACACGTCGAGGGCGACGATCAACCGCTCGCGCGGATCAAGCTTCACGGCCGACCTCCTCCTCGTGTGTGGATGCGGTGCCGCGTCGCAACCCCCTCATGCCAAGAGCTTGGCGGTGTCGATGAGCTTGCGCACCACGACCTTGAGCTGGCCGGCCGCGCGCGTATCCTTGAGCTCGTCCATCTCATCGAAGGCCTGCTCGGCATTCGGCACCGTCACTTGCTCCGCGATCACCAGTGCCCGGCAGCCGACCGCCAGCACTTGGCGCAGCGCCAGCAAAGAATGCGTCGCGCCGGAACGCCCGGGCGAGGCGCCCCCCAGGGCGAAGACGCGGTTCTGGTAGGCCGCGAGCGGCGGATCGCCGCGCTCGCGCACCGCCGAGATCCAATCGATCGTGTTCTTGATCAGCGGCGTAATCGAGGCGTTGTATTCGGGACTGGCGATGAACACGCCCTGATGCGCGGACATCAATTGCTTGAGTTTGACCGCATTAGGCGGCGGCCCGGCGGTCTCGGCGCTGTCGGCATCGTAGATCGGCAGCGGATAATCCAAGAGCGAAATGCGGGTGACGTCGGCATCCGCCAGCATCAATTCCTTGGTCGCGAGCGCCGCAAGCCGCACATTGTACGACTTTGCCCGCAGCGAGCCGGGAATGACCAGGATTTTCGGGACGGCCATGGCAGACGATGGATGGCGGATTCAGACGACATGATACGCACATGTCCCATCGTTTGTCGTCAGTCCCTTCGATACACCCATACCCGCGCCGGCGGAATATTCATCCACACCCGCTCGGACGCTTCCGCGCTCACGCGATCGAGCCGCTTCGGGATCGGCGCAACCGCATTGTAGGTGAACTGTACGAAGGGCGCGCCCGGCGACATCAGGCCGAAGGCTTCGAACAGCAGCCGCAGGCGCATGCGCAGCGGCTTGGTGAAGAGCGGCAGGCCGGATACCACCCCTGCAGCCGGTTGTTGCAAGACGCCGGTCAGCAGACGCTTAAGGCCGTAGGCATCGCCCTGTACCACGGTCGCGGCCGGATAACGCGCGCGCAAGAGGCGGCAGAAGATCGGATCGAACTCGACCAGCACGAGTCGCGACGGGTCAATCCCTTGCGCGAGCAGCGCCTCGGTGACCGGCCCGGTGCCGGGGCCAAGCTCGATCACCGGACCCGGCCGGCTCGGATCGATATAGGCCGCCATTGTGCGCGCGAGCGCCCGGCCCGACGGGGTCACGGCGCCGGTGGTCAGCGGCTTCTCGATCCAGGAACGGATGAAGCGCACTTCGTCGTCGAGGCGAATGCCGTTCCTCTGTTCGAAGCGGCGGATGCGCGTCTCGATCTTCTTTTTTTGCGTGTCGAATTTCTGCTCGAACTTTTTTCTGTGAGTTTCGAACTGATGTTCGATCTTTCTTTCGAACGCGCCCTTGCGCTGCTCGAACAGCTGAATGTGCTGCTCGATCGTTCTTTCGAGCGCGTCCTTTCTCAATTCGAAAAGGCGCTTCTGTTTTTCAAGCTTCTGCTCGAGCAGTTGCAGGGCTGGGAGCGGCATCTTGGGGCTAACGCTACAGAATAGCTGCCGATTTCACCCTGCAACCGGTAAAGGGCGCGAGTGCAAGGGTCAAGCGGCAATTTGCTCAAGCCGAGCCGGAACGACCCAAGAACTCCTTGACCTTGCCGAAGAATCCCGCCGCTTCCGGCTGCGTGTCCTGGGACGACAATCGTTCGAATTCGTTCAGCAATTCGCGCTGTCGCTTGCTAAGCTTTTGCGGCGTCTCGACCAGAACTTGAATGTACATATCGCCGGTTTGTTTGGAGCGCAGGACCGGCATGCCCTTGCTTTGAAGGCGGAAGCGCCTTCCCGATTGGGTGCCTTCCGGCACCTTCACGCGACTATGGTTGCCGTCGATGGTCGGCACCTCGATCTCGCCGCCGAGCGCCGCGAGGACCATGGAGATCGGCACCCGGCAGTATAAATCGGCGCCCTCGCGCTGGAAGAACGGATGTGCGCCGAGCGCGAGGAAAATGTAGAGATCCCCGGCCGGTCCACCGCGCACGCCCGCCTCGCCCTCGCCCGCGAGCCTTATGCGGGTGCCATCCTCGACGCCGGCGGGAATGCTGACCGAGAGCGCACGCTCGCGCGTCACCCGCCCCGAGCCCGAGCAGGACGGGCAGGGATTATCGATGACTTGGCCGCGGCCCTGGCAGGCCGGACAGGTCCGCTCAAGCGTAAAGAAACCTTGGGCGTGACGGATGCGTCCCTGACCGCCGCAGGTCGGACAAGCCTTGGGTTTGGTGCCGGTCTTGGCGCCCGAGCCGGAGCAGGCCTCACACGTCACCGAGGTCGGGATGCGCACCTGGGCGGTCTTGCCGGAATAGGCTTCCTCCAGGGTGATCTCCATATTGTAGCGCAGATCGGCGCCGCGCTCGCGGCCGCCGCCGCGTCCGCGGCGACCGCCGCCCATGCCGAACAGGTCATCGAAGATGTCGGCGAAGGCGGAAGCCACATCGCCGAAGCCGTGCGCCGCGCCGGGGCCGGCATGCTCGAAGGCGGCGTGGCCGAAGCGGTCATAGGCCGCGCGCTTGTCGGGATCCTTGAGGATCTCGTAGGCCTCGTTGATCTCTTTGAAACGGACTTCGCAGCTCTTGTCGCTGGGATTGCGATCGGGGTGCCACTTCATCGCGAGCTTGCGGAAGGCGGATTTCAGCTCACCCTCGGCCGCCGTGCGCTCGACCCCCAGAACGTCGTAATAGCAGCGCTTGGCCATGCCCGCGTCCACCCCCGTCATTTCCGCCGCAGCGTCGTCAAATCCGACCCGGTCACTCATGGTGCTTTGAAAAAGATGCACCCCTGGGGTTTTGGCCCCAGGGGTTTGGTTGCAATCGAAAACGGCATTGCAAAGGCCTCGCCGAGGTTAGGCCGATTTTTTGTTCTTCTTGTCGTCGTCGACCTCGGTGAATTCCGCGTCGACGACGTCCTCGTTCTTGCCGCCGGAGCCATCACCGCCGGACCCAGCGCCGCCGGGACCACCCGCCGCGGCACCTTCCTGGGCCTGCTTGTACATGGCCTCGCCGAGCTTCATCGAGGCTTGCGCCAGCGCATTGGTCTTGGCCGTGATCGCCGCAGCGTCGCTGCCCTTGAGCGCTTCCTTGAGGTCGGCCATCGCGTTCTCGATCGCGCGCCGATCGCCTTCGCCGACCTTCGAGCCATGCTCGGCGAGCGCCTTCTCGGTGGCATGCACCAGCGCCTCGGCGTGGTTCTTCGCTTCGACCTCGGCCTTGCGCTTCTTATCCTCTTCGGCGTGCGATTCCGCATCCTTGACCATGCGCTGGATGTCAGCCTCGGACAGGCCGCCCGACGCCTGGATGCGGATCTGCTGTTCCTTGCCGGTGCCTTTGTCCTTGGCGTGCACGTTGACGATGCCGTTGGCATCGATATCGAAGGTCACCTCGATCTGTGGCACGCCGCGCGGCGCCGGCGGCAGCCCGACCAGGTCGAACTGGCCGAGCAGCTTGTTATCGGATGCCATCTCGCGCTCGCCCTGGAAGACGCGGATCGTCACCGCGTTCTGATTGTCCTCCGCAGTCGAGAACACCTGGCTCTTCTTGGTCGGAATCGTGGTGTTGCGGTCGATGAGCCGCGTGAACACGCCGCCAAGCGTCTCGATGCCGAGCGAGAGCGGCGTCACGTCGAGCAACAGCACGTCCTTGACGTCGCCTTGCAGCACGCCGGCTTGGATCGCCGCGCCGACCGCGACGACTTCGTCGGGGTTGACGCCTTTGTGCGGCTCCTTGCCGAACAGTTGCTTGACGACTTCCTGCACTTTCGGCATGCGCGTCATGCCGCCGACCAGGACGACCTCGTTAATTTCGGCCGCGGACAGGCCGGCATCCTTGAGCGCCAGCCGGCACGGCTCGACGGTCTTCTGCACCAGATCGTCCACCAACGCCTCGAACTTGGCGCGGGTGAGCTTCATGGTCATGTGCTTGGGACCGGATGCGTCGGCGGTGATGAACGGCAGATTGATTTCGGTCTGGGTGGTGGAGGAGAGCTCGATCTTTGCCTTCTCCGCGGCCTCCTTGAGTCGCTGCAGCGCAAGCTTGTCGCGTCGCAGATCGATGCCTTGCTCCTTCTGGAACTCGTCGGCGAGATAGTTGACCAGACGCATGTCGAAGTCTTCGCCGCCGAGGAAGGTGTCGCCGTTGGTCGACTTCACCTCGAACACGCCGTCGCCGATTTCCAGAATCGAAATGTCGAAGGTGCCGCCGCCGAGGTCGTAAACCGCGATGGTGCCGCTCTTCTGCTTGTCGAGGCCATAGGCCAGCGCGGCCGCCGTCGGCTCGTTGATGATGCGCAGGACTTCGAGGCCGGCGATCTTGCCGGCGTCCTTGGTGGCCTGGCGCTGGGCGTCGTTGAAATAGGCGGGCACCGTGATGACGGCCTGCTCGACCTTCTGACCGAGATAGGCCTCCGCCGTCTCCTTCATCTTTTGCAGGACGAAGGCGGAAATCTGCGAGGGCGAATAGGTCTTGCCTTCGATCTCCACCCAGGCATCGCCGTTCGAGGCGCGCACGATCTTGTAGGGGACGAGCTTCTTGTCCTTGTCCACCATCGGGTCGTCGTAGCGGCGGCCGATCAGCCGCTTGACCGCGAAGATGGTGCGCTCCGGGTTGGTCACGGCCTGGCGCTTGGCCGGCTGTCCGACCAGCCGCTCGCCGTCATCGGTGAAGGCCACGATCGAGGGCGTCGTACGCATACCCTCCGCATTTTCGATAACTTTCGGCGTCTTGCCTTCCATCACGGCGACGCACGAATTGGTGGTGCCGAGGTCGATGCCGATGACCTTGCCCATGTCTCGCTTCCTCTTGCTCTGCGGCAGGTCGGCCGGGTCCTTTCGGCACCCGAACGGAGAGTCCGCGAGACCCGCGGAGCCCCCTCATCCGACCCCCTAAATGCACATCAATGCCGCCCCCCGGCGGCTCTTGGCTCATATAGGAGGGCGGGTTTGGGCCGCAAGACATATCATCACGGATTCGCGCGCCGCGGGTCAGCCCCAGGGCGCTGTGCCGCAAAGTGGACGCAGGCTCGCCGCACGACCAGGAACGGCGCTCGCACATGCCCATTTGACAAGGTGCAATGGCGGAGGACGATGGCGGCATGACCGCTGCGCGTCCGCTTCCAGGCTTTCGCCTCGTGCCGGGCTATCTCGATCGGCCGGCCCAGGAGGCGCTGCTCGCCGCCTTGCGCACGGTATTCGCGCGCGCGCCGCTCTATACCCCGCGCATGCCCAACAGCGGCAAGCCGCTCTCCGTGCGCATGACCAATTGCGGGCCGCTCGGCTGGGTCACCGATGAAGCCGGATATCGCTACCAGCCCCAGCATCCCCAAACCGGACAGCCGTGGCCGCCGATGCCGGATATCGTAATCGATGCCTGGGCGTCACTCGCACGCTATCCCCACGCCGCTGAATGCTGCCTCATCAACTATTACGGGCCGGCGGCGAAGATGGGACTGCATCAGGACCGTGACGAGCACGACTTCGAGGCGCCCGTCATTTCGCTCTCGCTCGGCGACACCTGCCTGTTTCGGATTGGCGGGACCAAGCGCAGCGACCCGTCGCGCACCATGCGCCTCGCCTCCGGTGATGCCGTCGTGCTCGGCGGCAAGGCGCGTTTGGCGTTCCACGGCGTCGACCGGATCATACCCGGCACGTCGACACTGTTGCCCGAAGGCGGGCGGATCAATCTCACGCTCCGGCGGGTGACGGCGCCAATGCCGGGGCATAGGACCAGGCCCCAGTGACAGGGAGGACGTGCCGTTGCCTCCTGACTCGTCTACTGATCGCTGACCGGCGTGATCCAAGCCATCGCCGCCCCACCCGGGGCTTGGATGATCGCGATGCGTCCAACGCTCGGAACGTCGAACGGCTCTCGCATGACTTTCGCGCCGGCGGCCTTTGCCGCCTTGAGCCGAGCGTCGACGTCGTCAACGGCGACATAGGACAGCCAGTTTTCCGGCACGCTATCGAAGTCCGGCCCGATCATCGGGAAAATACCGCCGACGGGTTGATCGCCCATTTTCGCCACCCAATAGGTGCCGTTCGGCATCGGCATCGCATCGAACGTCCAGCCGATCGTGGAACCATAGAATTTCTTCGCCTGTTCGACGTCGCGCGCCATCAGCTCGTTCCAGAAGAAGCTGCCATGCGACCACATTGCCGTTCTCCATGGTTGATCCTGCCATTCTAACGCCGCCCGGATGCGGCGCCGATCACGCCTTTGCGAACGGCGGCGCAGCATCAGCGGTATTTTCCACCGTTCGATCGCGGTACCATGACCATCGCCATGATCCTGAGGCTCCTCACCGTACTCGCGCTTGCGCTTGGCGCCACGCCGGCGTCCGCTGCCGATGCCGCCTATCCGCCCGGCTCCCGCATCGGGCTCGCGCCGCCGGCCGGCATGGTGACGAGCAAGAATTTCTTCGGCTACGAGGACCCCAACAACAACGCCGCCATCATCTTGCTCGCACTGCCGGCCCAGGCCTACGCGGACTTGGACAAGTCCGTCACCGCCGACGCGCTCAAACGACAGGGCGTGACCTTGGAAACGCGCGAAGATGTGCCGCTTTCCATCGGCAAGGCCTTTCTAGTGACGGGGCACCAGGAGGTCGAAAACAACAAAATTCGCAAATGGATTTTCGTGGCCGGCTCGTCGGCACTGACCGCGCTCGTCACGGTGCAGATTCCCGACGCGGCGAAAGCGCTCTATCCCGATGCTGCGATCCGCGCGGCGCTGACGACGCTCGCCATCCGCGATAGCGTTCCGGTCGACGAACAGCTTGGTCTGCTGCCCTTCAAGGTCAATGAGCTCGCCGGATTTCGCGTCGGCGGGGTCGTCCCGGGGCGCGCGTTGATGTTGAGCGATGCCCCCGCCGATGCGCCGGGACCGCTGGATGTCCGCATGGAGCCTCACATTTTCGTTGCCATTTCGCCTGGCGCGCCGATGCAAACCGCCGACCGCGATGCGTTCGCACGCGACGTCTTCGCGACGGTCCCCAACTTGCGGGATATTCGCATCACCACGTCCGAGCCGTTGCGGATCGGCGGCCAGCAGGGCCACCAGATCCTCGCCGAGGCCAGGGACCCGACGGGCACTAACGCGCTGACGGTCGTGCAGTGGCTACGCTTCGGCGGCGGCGCGTATTTGCAAATGATCGGGATCGCGCGCGCGGACGGCTGGAAAGATGCCTATCCCCGCTTCCGCTCCGTGCGCGACGGCATCGAGGCGCGCTGACCGCTTTCCTCCCAGTCGTGCGGACGGCGCCCGATTTATGTCAGTGAGAACCTCGCGGGTCTCGCGGCGATGCGCCCGCGTTGTCGTTGGCGGGCGGCTCTATCGAAGCCTTCGGTCCGCCCTTGGCGACGGCAACGAGCGCCGGTCGCAAGATGCGCTCGCCGATCATGTATCCGGGCTGTATCACCCGCGCCACGGTGCCCGCGGGTCGCGATGCATCGGGGAGTTCGAACATCGCCTGATGAAGATTGGGATCGAATTTCTCGTCCAGCGGTTCGAACTTTTTCACCCCGTGCTTTTCCAGCACCTTCAGGAGTTCGCGCTCGGTGAGCTCGACGCCGTCGAGCAGCGCCTTGGTGCCGGCGTCGGCCTTCTCTCGCAGCTCCGCGTCGAGCGCGCCGAGCGCGCGCTCCATGTTGTCGGCAACCGCCAGAATATCGCGTGCGAAGGCTGCGATGCCGTAGTCGCGGGCATCCGCCACCTGCCGTTCGGTCCGCTTGCGCAAGTTTTCCATCTCTGCGAGCGAGCGCAAGAGCTTGTCCTTGTAATCGGCGGCTTCGCGGGCGAGCGCGACCATGGGGTCCTCGTTTGAGGCGGCTGACGTCTGGTCGGCCGGGGAATGGATCGATGTTTCGGGCGTGGCCTGATCGGCTCCTTGATCGTTCTGATCGGTCGCGGCGCCCGGTGCGCGAACGGTCGGATCCGGCATGTCGTGTTCCCGCTTGCAGTTCGCCTCGCCCCCGATATCAGGGTTGAGGCTCAAAAAATCAAGCCGCAACGGCCACCGTTGCGGCGACATCATGCACCCGACATCATGCACCGATGAGCTTGCTCACGACCTTGGCGGTATAATCCACCATGGGGATCACCCGCGCGTAATTGAGCCGCGTCGGGCCGATCACGCCGAGGACGCCGACGATGCGGCCGGTGCCGTCGCGGTAGGGCGCGACGATGGTGGAGGAGCCCGAGAGCGAAAACAGCTTGTTCTCCGAGCCGATGAAGATATGGGCGCCCTCGGCACGCTCGGCCCGGCCGAGGAGATCGATCACCCCACGCTTGGTCTCGAGATCGTCGAACAGAAGCCGCACCCGCTCGAGATCCTCGAGGGCCTTGAGGTCGTCGAGCAGGTGAGCGGCGCCGCGCACGATCAGCTGGCGCTCGTCCGATGCCCCGCCGGACCAGCTCGCGAGCCCGGCTGCGACGAGCTTCTGGGTGAGCTGGTCGAGCTCAGCCTGGGCCACCGCGCGCGCTTTTTCGAGTTCGACCTTGGCCTCGGCCAATGTGCAGCCGCGCACATGAGCGTTGAGGAAATTCGCAGCTTCGGTAAGAGAGGCCGCCGGCAGCCCCATCGGAACGCTGATGATGCGGTTCTCGACCTGTCCATCATCCGCTACCAAGATCACCAGCGCTCGCTCGGGCTCGAGCCGAACGAATTCGATATGCTTCAATCGCACGTTCGATTTGGCGGTCAACACCACGCCGGCTGCGCGCGTGAGGCCCGAGAGCATGCCGGAGGCTTCGTTTAGCACGGCGTCCATGGATTTGCCGGCGGCGGCCACTTTGGCCTCCATCTCGCGCCGGTCGGATTCGCCGAGGTCGCCGATCTCCATCAATGCATCGACGAAGAAGCGCAAGCCGAGCTCGGTCGGCAGCCGTCCGGCCGAGGTGTGTGGCGCATAAATGAGGCCGAGCTGCTCCAGATCCGACATCACGTTGCGCACGGACGCAGGCGACAGCGGGGCCGTGATCAAGCGCGAAACATTGCGCGAGCCCACGGGCTCGCCGGTGGCGAGATAGCTCTCGACGATCTGCCGGAAAATATCGCGCGAGCGCTCGTTGAGCTGAGCGAGGCTCACCTGCGTCGCGCCGATCGGGACGTCGTGGGACAATGATCGCTCCATTCAAGCGCAACAGAATGGTCCATTCCGGCTGCGGAGTTCAAGCCTGACGGGCTTTGCCCGTTCGGCCATCGCTGCTAGCTTGCCAAGAACGATAATTTTAGCCGCGGGAGGATCGAGGATGACGAGGTTGCACAAACTTGTGATCGGCGCGGCCACCGTCGTTGGTCTCCTTTCAAGTCTGTCTACCAGCCCGCAAGCGCAGACCGTCATCGAGGAATGGGCCAGCGCCAAACTCCCGGCCCCGCCCGCGCTCAAGTCCGCGACGATCGTTCCGAACGAGACGGCGCTGCTGGTGATGGATTTCACCAAACAGACTTGCACCAACGAGCGCCGTCCGCGTTGCGCGCGCTCGGTTGCAAAGGTTGTCAACCTGGTGACGCAAGCGCGCGGCAAGGGCGCTTTCATCGTCTACAGCGTCGCGGTGCCGGGCTCGGTTCCGACCGACATTCTTCCGGAGCTCACGCCGGCGGCGGGTGAGCCGGTGCTGCCGCCCTTGGGGCCCGACAAGTTCATCGGCAGCGAGCTCGAAAAGACCCTCAAGGACAAGGGCATCAAAACCGTGGTTGCCATGGGCACGCAGGCGCAGACCTCGGTGCTGCATACCGCCGGCGCGGCTGCGCTGCGAGGATTCAAGGTGATCGTCCCGGTGGACGGCATGTCCGCCGATGACGTGTTCCCCGAACTCTATACCGCGTGGCATCTCGCGACGGCGGCGCGCATCAGCCCGCAGGTCACGCTCACCAAGTTCGATCTCATGGGCTTTTGAGACCGGCGAGCCGGGCGATTTCGTCAAGATCATCGAGCGCGTCAAATTCGCTCACGCGAGGCATGCAGCCGCTCCCCTCGCCCTCTTGTCGGTCGCGGCGCTCGCCCCTAAAAGCTTGCCCAGTACGCCGAGCAGGAGACCAGCATGCGGCCGAGCCGCCGACAGCCCGACGAGCTGCGCGCCATCTCGCTCGAGCGCGGCGTGGTGAAATACGCCGAGGGTTCCTGCTTCGTGAAGTTCGGCGATACCCACGTGCTGGTGACGGCGACGCTCGAGGACCGGCTACCGCCCTGGCTCAAGGGGCAGGCGCGCGGCTGGGTCACGGCCGAATACGGCATGCTGCCGCGCGCCACCTCGGAGCGCACGCGGCGCGAGGCATCGGCCGGCAAGCAGAGCGGGCGCACCATCGAGATCCAGCGGCTGATCGGCCGTAGTCTGCGCGCGGTGCTCGATCTGCCGGCGCTCGGCGAGCGGCAGATCACGATCGACTGCGACGTGATCCAAGCCGACGGCGGAACCCGCACCGCGGCCATCACCGGCGCCTGGGTCGCGTTGCACGATTGCGTCACCTGGATGAAGACGCGCGACATGGTGACGGCAGATCCGCTGCGCGACCACGTCGCCGCCATCTC
>JBKOXY010000305.1:0-5927 GCA_046725125.1 Pseudomonadota bacterium
TCGAATGCGTGCTTTCGATTGGGACCTGATCCGCGCAGAGCATTAGGGCCAGCGGCCATCCGCGCCGCATCAACAGGCCGGACACATGACCGCACCCGACCAATGCTGCATCAACGTAAAAAAGCTCTTGTCAATCAGGCGTCTTGGCCGATCAGCACGTCCAATAACCGCTTGCGAGCGGGACGCGCACCGACCGATCGGGCAAATTCCGGCCGAAGGATCAGTCGGCGCCCGACGTCTCCGCCGCCTCGAGCGACAGCGGCTGGGACGAATGCCGGCGCGGGCCGATGCCGGCAACGCTCATGCGCCGGGTGAAGTCGCAATAGGCAAAGCCCATCCACGAGCCGCGGAAGCTGCGCTCATCGAGCTTCTCGAGACGAAAGCACGGCTCGAACGCCATGCCCCGGAGCGACGCGCAGACCGCCTCGCCTCTCACCCTCAGCGTTCCCGCCGGCAGCCATACCGAGCGCACCGGCCCCGCGCCGTGGAACTGGATGGTGCCGATGACCGAGCCGTCGCCGTAAATGCGGCCGGCGCCGCGCGAGCCATCAAAACAATTGAATGCGAAAAGCTTGCCGGCCACGAAGCGCCGCGCCGCGTCCGGGCTGAGAGGCTCCGCGCACGCCAAGCTGGCTGCGAGCATGGTCGCAACCACAACCGCGAACCGCGCAATCATCCGATCCCCTCCCCCGTTACCGTCGCCGCGGTAACCGTAACCGCCCGTTAACCATACGAATCAGGCGCGACTTTGCCCGATCTTGGTCAACAAATCCTCAACGCGGTAACTCGATCTTAACCACGATGCGACCGCAAGCGCGGCCCTCGACGATGTTGGGGGCCGCCTCGATCACCTCGGCGAGCCCGATCTCGCTCGTCATGGCCGCAAGCTTTCCCCGATCGAGGTCGCTCTCCAACCCTTGCCACGCCATTCGCCGATCGGCAGTCGGACGCATGACGGAGTCGATGCCGAGAAGCGAAACACCACGTAGGATAAACGCCGCGACCGAAGTCGGCAAATCCATGCCGCCCGCCAGTCCACAGGCCGCCACCGCCCCGCCGCAACGCGTCATCGAAACCACATTGGCGAGCGTGGTCGGGCCGACCGCGTCGATGCCGCCCGCCCAGCGCCCTTTTCCCAGCGGTTTTGCGGGTCCCGCGAGCTCTTTGCGATCGATGGATCCCGGTCGCGCCCAAGCTTTTCAAATAATCGGCCTGCTCCGGCCGCCCGCTCGAAGCCGTGACCTGAAAGCCACGGTGGCTAAGAATTGCAACCGCGACCGAGCCGACGCCCCCGTCGTCTCCGTCGTCAGGCCGGCGCCAGTCGCGCCACCGGCCGCTCGACGATCGGCAAATTGATCGCCGCCGACAGGAGGCCGAGCAGGATCGAGAGCCACCAGACCGCGTCGTAGGAGCCGGTGCGCTCGAACAGCACGCCGCCCAGCCATACGCCGAGGAAGCCGCCGACCTGATGGCTGAAGAAGGCAAAGCCGAACAGCATGGCGAGCCAGCGCGTGCCGAACATGACCGCAACCAGGCCGGACGTCGGCGGCACGGTCGAGAGCCAGAGCAAGCCCATCACGGCCCCGAAAATGAGAGTCACGATCGTGCTCGGCGGCAGCAGGATGTAGACCAGGATCGCCGCCGCGCGGCCAAAATAAATAAGCGACAGGATGTAGCGCTTGGGCATGAACTCAGCGAGCCAGCCGGCGGCGATGGCGCCCACGATGTTGAACAGGCCGATGCTGGCGAGCGTCCAGCCGCCGACCTCGGACGGCAGGCCGCGATCGACCAGATAGGCCGGCAGATGCACGGCGATGAAGAAGATCTGGAAGCCGCAGGTGAAGAAGCCGAGCACGAGCAGCACATAACTCTTGTGGCCGAGCGCCTCGCTGAGCGCCTGTGTCACCGATTGCTGCGGTCGATTGGTCGCCGCAGGCGCGCCCGCCTGCCGTGGCGAGGCGAGCGCGAGCGCGAGCGGCATGATGAGAAGCACGACGGCGGCGAAGATGACGAGCGTGTCCTGCCAGCCGACGTGGTCAATGAGCGCCACCGCGAGCGGCGAGAACAGGAATTGCCCGAACGAGCCGGCCGCCGTTCCGGCGCCGAAGGCGAGCGAGCGCCACTGCGGCGGCATCAGCCTGCCGAACGCGCCGATCACAATGGTGAAGGAGGAGCCAGCGAGCCCGAAACCGATCACCGCGCCGGCGGTGAGATGGAGCATTCCCGGCGTGACCGCGTAGGCCATGGAGGCGAGGCCGAGCGCGTAGAGGACCGCCCCGACGCTGAGAACCGGCGCTGCCCCATAACGGTCCGCCACCGCCCCCGCCAACGGCTGGGCCGCGCCCCACAGCAGCATTTGGACCGCGAGCGCGAGCGCGAACACGTCGCGGCCCCAGCCGTGCGCACTCGACATCGGGGTGAGGAAAAATCCCAACCCCGAACGCGCTCCGAAGCCGATCATTGCGATTAGGCAGCCGCAGACCAGGATGACGGCGGGCGTGCGCCAGGACGGGACAACCGAGGACAGGCTCGTGTCCGTCTTGGCGCTCTTCCCGCTTTGTACCGTGCGCTCGTCCATCCCCGGGTCATCCGTCGTCAGGCCGGAACGGCGGCCGGGCGCACCACCGGCTTTTCCACGATCGGCAGGTTGACCACCGCGGAGAGCACGCCGAACAGGACCGAGAGCCACCACACCGCGTCATAGGAACCGGTGCGCACGAACACGACGCCGCCGAGCCACACGCCGAGGAAGCCGCCGACCTGATGGCTGAAGAACGCCAAGCCGGAGAGCGTTGCAAGCCAGCGCGTGCCGAATATCAACGCAATGATGCCGTTGGTCGGCGCGACCGTGGAGAGCCAGAGCAGGCCCATGACCGCGCCGAACAGGATCGAAGACAGCGGCGTCACCGGGAACGAGATGAAGGCGAGCACCGCTGCGGCACGGGCGAAATAGATGAACGAGAGGATGTAGCGCTTGGGCATGAGATTGCCGAGCCAGCCCGAGGCGAGCGAGCCGACGATGTTGAACAGCCCGATCGCCGCGATGGTCCAGGCGCCGACTTGCGCCGTAAGGCCGCGGTCGACAAGGTAGCTCGGCATGTGGACGGTGATGAAGGCGAGTTGGAAACCGCAGGTGAAGAAACCGAGCACGAGCAGAACATAAGAGCGATGGCCGATCGCCTCCGACAGCGCCTGCCGCAGCGATTGTGATGGGGCGCCCTGCGAGCTTTCGGCGGGAGCCGTCGCAAGCGCAAGCGACAGCGGCAGCACCAGCAGCATGCCGATGCCGAAGCTCAGCAGCGCGGTCTGCCACCCGAACGCGTCCATCAGCGAGACCGCGAGCGGAGAATAGAGGAACTGACCGAACGAGCCGGCGGCCGTGCCTGCGCCGAAGGCAAGCAAGCGCCAGCGCTCGGGCAAAAGCTTGCCGAACGCGGCGAGCACGACGGAGAAGGAACAGCCGGCTAGGCCGAAGCCGATGAAGACGCCGGCCGCGAGGTCGAGCATCCCAGGCGACGTCGAGTACGCCATCAGGATCAGGCCAACGGCGTAAAATGTGCCGCCGGCCCACAATACGCGCACGGTGCCGTAGCGGTCGGCGATGGCGCCGGCAAAC
This sequence comes from Pseudomonadota bacterium, assembly GCA_046725125.1. Taxonomy (GTDB): domain Bacteria; phylum Pseudomonadota; class Alphaproteobacteria; order Rhizobiales; family Xanthobacteraceae; genus VAZQ01. Next base: position 3,617 of record JBKOXY010000305.1, read on the forward strand.
GGTTGGCCGATGCCCCAGAGGATGTTCTGAATCGCCAGCGCTAGGCCAAACACGTCGCGGCCCCAATTTGGCCTGCGACATCGGCGTGAGAAAGAAGCCAAGCGTGGCGCGCGGCCCAAAGCTGATCATGGAGATGAGGCAGCCGCACAGCACGATCACCAGCGGCGTGCGCCAGCCGATCGTCGAAGCTCTCGAGCTGGACGGAAATGAAATGGCCATGACCGCGAACCCGTGTGAATCGGAGAACGATCGCGGCATCGAAAGTCGTAGATAGCAGCGGCGTCCGGCGGCGCGGGAAGCGGAGCAGCTCGGATCGCGGCTTGATCGCGACGACGATTTCTTTGACGAAACGTTCTTACCCGGTGGGTGCTTGTACGGCCTCGCGCCGCCATCCCCAAACGAAACTTGTGAAAGTCTTCTTCCGCCGACGCATGGCAGTTAGTCCGCGCGCGGCTGGAAATTGGCAGATGGCGATGTTATATCCGGATTTGCTCGAATTGAGGATAAGCCTCGTTTCGACCACCCGAACGCCCGGCTCGGCCGGCTGTTTTCGTATCTTCGATATGCTCAATCTGAGCATATCGCCTTGGGAGGAAAGCGATGCCCATCCTGCAAGCCTTGGGCCCGTCTGCGGGACATGAGCCCCTCCCGCCGCCGAGCGCCGGCCGTGCGCCGACCGCGCGCCGCGGCGTGCTGCCAATGCCGACGCTCGAGTGGAATGCGCAGGTCGAGCGCGACACCGCTCATCTCTACGAGCGGGTGAGCGCCGTCATTCCTGCGGTCGAGTGGCCGTTCTTCGCGCCCTACGTCAAGGCCATCAATGCGCTCAAGCGGGCGCGCAACGCCGTCATCCTCGCGCACAATTATCAGACGCCGGAAATCTACAACTGCGTCGCCGATTTCGTCGGCGATTCGCTTCAGCTCGCGCGCGAGGCGACGAAGGTCGACGCCGACATCATCGTGCAATGCGGCGTGCACTTCATGGCCGAGACCTCGAAGATCCTCAACCCGGACAAGACCGTGCTGATCCCGGACCTCAAGGCGGGCTGCTCGCTCGCCGCCTCGATCACCGGCGATGACGTGCGGCTGCTGCGCGCGAAATTCCCGGGCGTGCCGGTCGTGGCCTATGTCAACACCTCGGCCGAGGTGAAGGCGGAGGTCGACGTCTGTTGCACCTCCTCGAACGCGCTCGGGGTGGTCGAGAGCCTGGGCGCCGACACGGTCATCTTCCTGCCCGACCAATACCTTGCGAAGTATGTGGCCGCGCACACCAAGGTGAAGATCATATCCTGGCACGGCGCCTGCGAGGTGCACGAACGCTTCACCGCCGACGAGCTTCGCGGCTACCGCGCGGGCGACCCCTCGCTCAAGATCATCGCGCATCCGGAATGCCCGCCCGACGTGCTCGCAGAGGCGGACTATACCGGCTCGACCGCCGGCATGATCGAATGGGTGCGCAACAAGCGCCCGCGCCGCGTGGTCATGGTCACGGAGTGCTCGATGGCCGACAACGTCCAGGCCGAATTGCCGGACGTCGAGTTCGTGCGTCCGTGCAATCTCTGCCCGCATATGAAGCGGATCACGCTGCCGAAGATTCTCGACAGCCTCGTGTACCTCAAAGAGGAAGTCGTGATCGACCCTGCAATCGCCGCAAGGGCACGCCGATCGGTCGAGCGGATGGTAAGCTTGAAGCGCTGACGGCGCGGGCTTTCATGGGTCCTTTCCTTCGCGGGGGAGGTCGGAGAAGCTGGTCAACCGGATCGGCCTCAGCCGGAGCACGAGCATGACACGCTCCCTTCTCTGCCCCGATGCCTTCCTGTCGCCGCTCGAGATCGATGCCGCGGTCATGCGCGCGCTCGCCGAGGATCTTGGCCGCGCCGGCGACATCACCGCGATCGCGACCATCCCGGAGGACACGCCAGCGCGCGCAATCGTGGTCGCGCGCGAGGCGGGCGTGATCTCGGGCCTGCCGCTCGTGGCCGCCACTTTCGCCAAGCTTGCGCCCGAGATCGAGATCGCGGCCACTACGCGTGATGGGTCCGCCGTCGCGGCGAAGACCGCGCTCATGACGGTGACGGGTCCCGCCCGCGCCGTGCTTTCCGCCGAACGGGTCGCGCTCAATCTGCTCGGCCATCTTTCCGGAGTGGCGACGGCGACGCATGAATTCGTGCGCCGCGTCGCGGGCACGCGCACGCGCATTTGCTGCACGCGCAAGACGACGCCGGGCCTGCGCGCCCTGGAGAAGTACGCCGTACGCTGCGGCGGCGGTTTCAACCACCGCTTCGGCCTCGACGATGCCATGCTGATCAAG
>JBKOXY010000467.1:0-3602 GCA_046725125.1 Pseudomonadota bacterium
CGGCGGCTTGAGCCGCGGCCCACGGGAACTTTCCGGGCGTCTAGCCCTTCTGCGGCAGCATCCGATCCTCAGCCTTGAAGTAACGTCTGGCGTAGGCGACGAGTTGGCCGTCGCTGGGATGATCGACGGTTTCCACGCCGACGATGATCTTCATCAACCTGGGATCGTGTTGGCTGATGTGCTTGACCAGCTCGGTCTTGGCATTGGCCGGCCCCGTAACGAGAACCGCGCCGGCGTCTGCGATCGATTGAGCGACAGCCTGAAGGAAGGCGTGATCCTCCGAGGCGTGCCCGCTCCCGATGGAGTTTGCCTTATGGTGGATGTGCTTGGTCGGACGATCCGGATGCAACACGAGCCGTTCCACATCGCTCGGACTGAAATGGAACACGCGGGCTTCATGGTGATCGATCCAGACGACCGCATGAAAGTGATGACTACTCATGGAATAGGTCCTTTCGCCGGCCGAGTACTGAACTCCGTCGATTGACGCGAGCAAAAAGGATTTCTGGGCGCGCGGCTTCGACCTGCCGCCGATCGTACTCGCCAATGTCGCCTATTGGGAGCACGGCGAGTTTCCCTTTCAGCCCGTAATCCTCGAATTGCTTCAGGAAGCGCAGCGGATTGCTGCCCGCGAAGCCCATAGCGGACATCAGCCAGCGATTGCCGGACAATCGCGATTCATGAGCACACGTCCGAACCAGCATCACTACTGCGCCGCGATGTTGTTGGCGCGGATCACATCGGCCCAGAGCTTGAGCTCGCGCTTGAGCAACGCGCCCGCGGCTTCCGGCGTCTGCTGGTCGGGTGGAAACACGTCCATGCCGCCTTCGTCGAACGTCTTGCGGACCCTGGCATCGGCGAGCGCGTGGCGCAGCGCGGCGTTGAGCCGCTCGACGATCGGCCGCGGCGTGCCGGCGGGCGCGAGCAGCATGTGCCAGAAATCGAGATCGAGCTTCTTGTAGCCGACCTCGCCCATGGTCGGCAGCTCCGGTAGGCCGGCGAAGCGGGTTCTGCCGATGATGGCGTAGGCCTTGATTTTGCCGGCCTTGACCAAGGGTCCGGCGACCACAGCCGATATGGAGCTCAGATCGGCGACGCTCGCCAGCAGGTCGTTGAGCGCCGGCCCGGCGCCGCGATAAGGCACTTGCGTGACCGTCGCGCCGATCTCCTCGGCGACCAGCACGCCGGCCAAATGACCGAACGAGCCGACGCCGGGATGCGCGATCTTGACGTTCTGTCCGGGCGCCTTCATCCAGCGCACCAGTTCGGCGATATCGTTCGGCGGCAGCGTCGGACGCGCCGCCAGGGTCGAAGCGGCGGTGTTGATGAGGCCGATGGGGACGAAATCCTTTTCCGCGTCGAACGCAAGATTGGGGTAAAGCGTCATGCCCGCCGCCAGCGCCACCTGGTGCAGCAGCACCGTATAGCCGTCGGGCGCGGCGCGGGCGGCGCGGCCGGCGGCGATCATCCCGCCGGCGCCGCCAATGTTTTCGACGACGATCTGCTGCCCAAGCGATTGCGACATGCTGTCCTGGATGATGCGCGCGATCGCATCGGTCGCGCCGCCGGGCGGGTAGGGGACCACGAGCGTGATCGGACGGCTGGGGTAAGTCTGCGCCGATGCCGGGCCGGTTGCCGAAATGGCCGCGGCGAGAAGCGCCGCCGCGAGCGGCCACGCGATCGCCGCGGCGCCGATGAGCACGATGAACGCGCGGCGCTTGACATGGAGCATCGGGCTTCCTCCCACTCGCCGGTGTCCTGCAACATGCCAACCAGCAGGTGACCGGCTCCCTGCGGTCGGTTTGCCGCACGCCAACCTGCCGCACCGCAGAGAGGCCGCAAGGTCCTTGGGCCGTGCGCAAACCACGCGATGGGAATTTCCGTGCGCACACCTCTTCGCAAAACTGGTGCAAGCCGGTGTAGTCCTGTTTCGGCGAGCCGTCCTCCTCTTCGACTTGGAAGCTCGCGAACGGAATCGGACGCATGCCCAGCCCGACCGAGGGTCGCTTCGACAAAACTCTATCTTGCGGTCGCGCGTGCGGTCAACCAATCGAGCTGGGCAGGCCCGCGCGCGTTCATGCATTCATTCGATCAGCGCGTCGGCGCGCGCGATGAACGGCGGCGGAATTTCGAGGCCGAGCGCCTTCGCGGTCTTGAGGTTGATGACCAGCTCGAACCGGGTCGGCTGCAGCACCGGCAGATCGGCTGGGCTCGTCTCCTTGAGCACGAGCGCCGTATACGCCCCCTGCTTGCGATACAAATCGGGAAGCTGCGTGCCATAGCTCATCAAGCCGCCCGCCGCGGCGAAATCGCGCCGTTCGTACATCGCCGGGACGGCATAGCGCGCGGCGAGCGCAACGATCTGGCCGCGCCGGGAATCGAGGAACGGATCGCTGGCGACGAGGAGCGCATCCGGCCGCCGCTGCTCGAACTTGGCAAACGCCCGCTCGATCTCGCCTTCGTTGGAGGCGGGCGCGAGGGCGAGATCCTGCACCATGCTGCGGGCGGCGTCCTGCACCTCGCGCATGCGCGCCGGCGAGCCGGGGAAATTCGGATTGATCAGCACCGCAATGCTGGCGGCTCTCGGCAACGCTTCGCGCAACAGGGCGAGCCGCTGCAGGTCGAGCGCGAGGGTGAGCATGGTCACGCCGCTCAAATTGCTTCCCGGCCGATGGAAGCCCGCGACCAGGCCGAGGCGGACCGGATCGCCATCGAGCAGGAATATGATCGGGGTGGTCGAAGTTGCGGCTTTGGCGGCCATCACCGCCGGCTCGCCGCTGGCTGCGATGACGGCAACTTTGCGCTCGAGGAGCTCGGCGGCGAGCGCCGGCAGTTGATGGTCGCGGCCGCGCGCCCAACGATACACGATGGCGAAGTTGCGGCCTTCCACAAATCCCGCTTGATCGAGACCGAGGCGGAATGCGTCGAGATAAGGCGTGAACGCTTCGGGCGAGGCGCTGCTGAGAAATCCGACCAGCGGCATCCCCGGCTGCTGCGCGCGCGCCGCGAGCGGCCATACGGCCGCCGCGCCGCCGAGGAGCGCGAATAAGTCGCGGCGTTTCATGTCGGACACGGGCCGTCCTCCCTCCCGCTCCGGCGAGAGCCCATGACCTAGTCTACCGCATGATCGGCCCGCCGCCGAGCCGCGGGCAAGTCCTTGGGCCAGACCTGAATTGTTCTGAAGCGAGGCCCGTACCGGAGACGCTGATGCCGCCACGCCGCAGCCGCCTCGCCAGCCAGGCAGCGCGGGGTGCGGCGGTCATCGACGACGGCGCAAATCGTCCTCCAGCTCATTTAACCGTACAGCGAGAGCTTGGATTTGATTGCTGAGCGCCTGCGTCTGCCGCTCGCTGGCGCCCAATTGGTTACTAAGAATGCGAATTTGATTGCCAAGGACTTGGACCTGCTGCTCGATCTCGATGAGATTGGCCGCGGCTGTCCCAGAACTGCTCTTTTCGCGCCGGTCGACCTCGTAGAGGCTGGCGACCAGGGCGATGAAGCCCGCGACCGAGAAAACGACCAAAAGCCGCAGAGCTACGTCCCCGCTGCGCATGCCGTCGACTCCAACAATCGTTGTGACATTAGGGCCTAGCTATCACACC
>JBKOXY010000155.1:0-2154 GCA_046725125.1 Pseudomonadota bacterium
GAGAAACTACAAAGCGTCTACGACGGACGCACCTTCAAAGAAGCCGTATTCGACGCCTGGCTGAGGGCTGAGGGCATTCCCTGGCCACGGCTGGATAGTGGCCGGTTGAGTCTGGAAGATGGCACCTTCCGTGAGCTGGAGCGCACATACCCCAGCAAAATCGGTCCGCTGCGCGAACTCCGGCACGCCCTAAGCCAATTACGCCTCGAGGACCTATCGGTCGGTCCAGACAATCGCAACCGCACGCTTTCATCGTACTTCCGTGCCCGCACCAGCCGCAGTCAGCCGAGCAATAGCAAGGGACTGTTCGGCGCCAGCGTGTGGACCCGTGGGCTTTTGAAGCCGGAGCCGGGTACCGGCCTGGTGCCGTCGCTATTTGTGTTGGAATTTGTTTAGCGCAGTCTCCGATCGAGCAAGGATATTGGATCAGGCAGCGAGGTCAATCGGCTGGTCGACGAGCTTGCGTGTCAGCGTCTGCCATCCGTCGACTTTGCGCATCGTGATCTGACCAGCGGCGAGCAGCGCCCAGAACAACATGGCTGCGGTCTCGGCCGAGGGCAGCACGGTCTGGGTTTTGATCCGGCGTTTGAACTCCTCGTGCAACCGTTCGATCGCGTTGGTGGTTCGCGCACTTTTCCATTGGCTGACGGGCAACCGGGTGAAGGTGAACAGCCGCTCACCGGCCTCCTCGAGGCTGTCGACGACCGGTTTGCATTTGAGCCGCCACTTGCGGATGAAGGCGCGTCGGCGCACCTCGATTTCGGCAGCCGAGGTGGCGTAGATCATGTCATTGTAGTCGGCCGAAACCTCCTCATGCAGGCGCTGGGGTGCGTGAGCGAGCAGGTTGCGGTGCTTGTGCACCGTGCAGCGTTGGGTCGGGACGTCGCCCCACAGGGCGGCCAGTGCTTGCTCCAGCCCAGTGCCGCCGTCGACGATCAGGAACTCGGGCTTGCGCAGTCCGCGCTTGACGAGATCGTCGAGAACGGCGCGCCACGCCGCGCTGGTTTCGCCGCCCATATTCTTGGCGGCCAACAGCACTTTCTGGCCGTCCTCGCGCACGCCGAGCACGACCAGGAGCACGATCGCGGTGGCCTTCCGGTCGAGCCGGACCCGCACCACGGTGCCATCCAGGATCAGCCGGATGATCGGCTCCTCGGCGATCGAGCGGGCATTCCAGGCATCCCAGTCGCCTTTCACCTTGCGCCACACGCGGCTCACCGTATCTTTGCCGACCGCGCCGCCAAAGACGGCCGCGAGGGCCCGCCGCACCCGACGAGTATTGGTCCCGGCAAGATAGGCGCTGGCAATCAGCGAATCGGCTTGCTTGGTTCGCCGCTGGTAAGCGCGCAGCGCCGAACTCTTCCATTCGGTTGTCTTGCCCGCCGCGCCCTCGAGCCTGGCGCGCGGCACCGCAATCTCGACCTGGCCAAAGGTCCCCATCAGTGACCGCGAGCGGTGGCCGTGCCGGTGGCCAGTGAGACCTTTCGGCCAATCACCATTCTGGACATTCGCAGTTGGGCGGCGGCCGTAGCGCGGGCGAGCCAGCGCCGTCTCGAGCTCGCTCTCAATCATCGTCTGGATGAACTCACGGACCCGCTCACGCAGCCCGACTTCGATCGCGTCAAACCAATTGTCGAGAAGATGGACCGTCGTCTCCGCTTCCGACTGCAGGATCGGCGACGTCGTGCTAGTCTTGGTCATGGTGTAGTCTCCACCGGCGCACCAACGCCGGGATTGCTTTGGGTTTCACCACCCGGAGACTACGCCATCGTCAATTCCAACCACATCCCGGACGGCACCCCGTGCGGTCGTCGGAGCTTGTAATCAGGAGTGACCCGTCGGGACTGTACACAACGAAATTGATCGCGCCGTCATGGCCACGTAGCACCGTTGAGCTGCGTTGGGCCCCGGCGAGATTCCAGACACGCACAGTTCGATCGCTCGACCCAGACACCAGATATCGACCGTCGGCAGCGAACGCGATGCATGTGATAGGAGCGACATGGCCCTCTAACACGATCGATCGGCCATTCATGTCCCAGAGCCTTATAGTGCGGTCGTTTGCCGCTGTCGCCACGCGCGTGCCGTCGGGACTGAATGCCACGAAATTAACCGCGTCGCTGTGGCCGCGCATAACAACCAAAGTGGCAGGCA
>JBKOXY010000021.1:0-4474 GCA_046725125.1 Pseudomonadota bacterium
CGTCGCCGGAAAATAATCGCCGAGCCAGCCGCGCAGCAGATCCCAGACGCGCGTATTGCCCTCGCCGAACATGAAATGATCGGCGTCGCTGATGAGGTGCAGCTCGGTCGGCTGGCCGGCGCGCTTGAACAGCTCGATCGATTGTTCGGTGGGCGTGACCGAATCGTTGGCCGCGTGCAGCAGCAACAGCGGCCGCGGCGCGATGCGGCCGACCACGTCGTCGGCGCGGAAGTCGAACATGCTCTGCGCGGTCTCTGCCGGGAACGACTGGATGGAATTGCTGGCGAGGTTGTTGCGCAGATGCGGCGGGATCGGCACGATGTCGTAGCGCGGGACCATCAGCGATTTGCCGGTCCGGGCGCGGTGCTCGCGGCCCTCCTTGAGCATGTTGGTGAACCGCGCCCACTCCTGCGGACTCTTGTGCTGGCCGCGAAACTTGCGCTCGCCGTCGCCCCAGCCGCCGTTGGAGATGACCGCGGCGACGCGTTGATCGACGCCGCCGGTATAGATCGCCACCGCGCCGCCGAAGCTCGATCCGATGAGGCCGATGCGCTCGGGATCGACCGCGGGGTGCCGGGCGAGGAAGGTCAGCGCGTTGCGCGTATCCTCGACCTGCTCCAGGCAGATCACGCGGCCGAATTCGCCCTCGCTGTCGCCGCAGCCGCGCATGTCGAAGCGCAGCACCACGTAACCCAAGTCGCTCAGCACCTTGGTGGGCTGCATGGTATTCGACGAGGTCTTGTTGCTGCCGAAACCGTGCAGCGCCAGGAAGGTGCCGCGCCGTTCGGACGGCCGCATTCCGCGCGGGACGTGCACCACGCCCGAGAGCTTGAGACCGGCGGACGGAATGGTGACGGCTTCTTCGGTCATCGGCGTGGTCTCCGTTGTGGGCGGGGCGGCGACTTTATCGGAACGGCGCCGGCAGCGTCACCCGGCTCTCGGCTTGCCAAGGCCGAGTTCGCTCCAGCGCGCGTAAGCCTTCTCGATGTCGTCTTTGTCCGGCCAGACCGTCGGCGGGAAGCGGGCGCCGCCGTAGTCCGGATCGGGGTCGTAGTCGAGATTCATGGTGGCGTCGATCAGCACCCGGCTCCATTTGCCGGTGCCGAACAGCGTGGGATTGCGGTCGCGCTTGCGCACCGAAGGGTCCAGCCCCAAGCCGAAGGTCGCGGGCATGATGACGACGTCGTTCTCACCGGCGTTCACCCGGTGCGCGATCGCCCAGTCCACCGCCGCATAGTCGTGGATGTCGATGTCGTCGTCGACCACGGTGATGTGCTTGTAGCGCACGTGCGCCGCCGAAGAGCCCCAGATCGCATTGGCCGCCTGTTTCGCCTGATTGCGGTAGCTCTGCTTCATCTGGATCAGGAGATTGATGCCGGCCTGCACCGGCGGGCACCATACGTCGGTTACTCCCGGCACGCCGGCGCGGTCGAGCACGTTCCACGCGGTGGCCGCGCGCATGATCGATGAGCACATCGCGTTCTCCGAATAGCTGCCGGGCATCGCGCCTTCGATGGTGCCGCGCAGGATCGGTTCGTTGCGGTGGGTGATGGCGGTGACGCGGATGGTCGGCTTGGGCGAGCGATCGCCGGCAAGGTAGCCGGTGAACTCGGCGTAAGGGCCTTCCATCATATAGGTCGCGGGATCGAGGCCGAGATAGCCTTCGATCACGATCTCGGCCGTTGCCGGCACGTAGAGGTCGACGGTTTCGCACTTCACCAGCTCGACCGGCGTGCCGCGAATGGCGCCCATCACGTCGTACTCGCACACCCCCTTCGGCACCGGCGCGCCCGCGCAAAAGTCGAGCGACGGCTCCGAGCCGATCGCCACCGCGATCGGCATCTCGGCGCTGCCGCCCTGCTGCCAGGCGGTGACGTGATGGCCGATATGCTGCGCGCGCCACATCAAGATCGGAATTCGGTCATGGCCGGCGACCATGCCGCGGTAGATGCCGACATTCATGATGCCGGTTTCGGGGTCCTTGGTGACGCAGCCGCCATAGGTGAGAAGGTAGCGGCCGCCGTCGAGCCGGTTCCAATAGGGCGACGGAAACTCGTAGAGATCGACGTCCGCTCCCTTGAGGATGTTCTCCTTCACCGCGCCGGTGGCGACGATCTTGGGCGCGATGCTGCCGGTCAAGATGGTGCGGCCGATCCTGACCAGCTCGCGCGGATGGGTGTCGGGCGGCAGCCCCAGCATCATCGCGATGCGGCGGTAATTGTTGAGCGCGGAGCCGAAAATGCGCCGGCAGCGGCTCGTCGGCGTGTTGTAGTCCTTGATGTTGCTGAAGATGAGCGCCTTGCCGGTGCCGGGCCCTTGTGCCAGCCGCATGATGGTGCCGAGCTCGATGTTCCAGTCGACCTCGGCGTCGATTTCGGCGAGCTCGCCTTGCGCCTTGAGCGCCGCGATCCAGCCGCGCAAGTCGCCGAAGGCGACGGGCTTTCGCTCGGCGGACATGTCCTCGGTGCGGGATTGGAACATGCGGCACTCTATAGCATGCGCGACAATGATTAGCCCGTTAGGACTGGCCTGTGCACCGTCATTGCCGGGCTTGACCCGGCAATCCATCCCCTTGAGCGAAGCGCTTCGTTTCGATGGATGCCCGGGTCGTAAGCGCGTTTACGCGCGTCTTCCGACGCGCTATGCCCGGGCATGACGAATGCAGGATCGCGGCACGCGATAGGGCGCCGGTACTCGGTCACGCGGGGCGAGGGTTTTGGCGCTTGCGCGCGGCGATCTTGACCGCGTTGACGATCTCGGGATAGGCGGCGCAGCGGCAGAGATTGCCCGAGAGATAGTGCCGGATCTGATCCTCGTCCGGGTCGGGATGCGCATCGAGCAGCTGCGTCGTCATCAGCACGAAGCCCGGCGTGCAGTATCCGCACTGGAAGGCGCCTGCCTCGATGAAGGCTTCCTGCACGGGATTGAGATCGTGCGCGCTCGGGTCCGCGAGCGACTCGACCGTCCTCACGTCGGCGCCGTCGACGAACGCGGCCAAGTAGAGGCAGCCGGAAACGGCCGCGCCGTTCACCAGCACGGTGCAGCAGCCGCACATGCCCTGGCCGCAGCTCTCGCGCGCGCCCATCAGATTGAATTCGCGCTGCAGCAGCTCGACGAGGTTGTGATGCGGCTTGATCTCGGCCGCGACCTTCTCGCCGTTAAGGATGAAGGTGATCGTGCGCGTCATTCTTCGTCCCCGAGCGGCTTGTTGGCCTTGGCGCGCAGCGCGCGGAACACGGCCTCGGCGTTGAGCGGAAGCGCGGTGAGGCGCACGCCGCAGGCGTCCTCGATGGCATTGGCGATCGCCGGCGACACGCAAAACGTCGCGGTCTCGCCCACGCCCTTGGCGCCGAATGGACCGTTCGATTGATGGGCGTCGACCGCCTCGTTCTCCATCACCCGCGGCACGTCGAGGATCCCCGGGATCTTGTAGTCGGCGAGCGAGGCGTTGGTCACCTGGCCGGCGTCGATGTGCATCTTCTCGAACATGGTGAAGCCGAGCTGCATCAGCGCGGCGCCGGAAATCTGCGTCTCGACGATCTTCGGGTTGAGCGGGCGGCCGCAGTCGACCACGGTGATGAGCCGCGCAATCCGCACGTGTCCGGTCTCGGTATCGACCTCGACCTCGGCGCCGGACGCGGCGCACATCCAGAACGGCGTCACATTGGGGGTGAGCCCGGTCGCCGCGTCGGGCGGCACGTAATCCGGCTTGTAGATGCCGGTACCGACGATATTGCCGGCCTGCATGCCGTATTTTTTTTTGAACAGTTCGGGGAGCGGAATGTTGCTGCCCTCGGGCTCGCCGACGTCGCGCGCCAGCGCCTTGATCTTGTCGCGCGCATCCTGCGCGGCGAGCCGCACCGCGTGGCCCATGTGGAACAGCGAGCGCGAGCCGAGCGTGCCCATGTCGTAGGGGGTGACGTCGGTATCGCGCGGCACGATCCTCACGCTCTGCGCCGGGATATCGAGCACCTCGCCGACGATCTGCGCCATGGCGGTGTCGGAGCCCTGGCCCATGTCGACGGTGCCGCAAAACAGGGTGGCGCTGCCGTCGGCCGCGATGGTGATATTGGCGACCGAGGTCGTCGGCGAGATCACCGCCTTGATCGCCACGGCCAGCCCGCGGCCGCGCCGCACCGTGCCGCTGCCGCGCTCGAGCGGTTTGCCCCAGTTCAGCCGCTCGGCCACGCGGTCGAGCACGGCCTCGAGCTTGGCGTCCCGCACGATCTGGCCGGTGGCGTGCGGCTGCCCTTCGCGCAGGAGGTTCTTGCGGCGGAACTCGAGCGGATCGAGCTTGAGCGCGCGCGCGATCATGTCGGTGTGACTCTCGTACCCCCACACCAGTTGCGGAATGCCGAAGCCGCGCAGCGCCCCCGCCGGCGGCAGGTTGGTGTAGAGCGCGTAGGAATCGACCCAGACGTTGTCGATGTCGTAGGGGCCGGAGGCGGTAAAGCCCGACTTCTGCGTCACGCGC
>JBKOXY010000478.1:0-3569 GCA_046725125.1 Pseudomonadota bacterium
TGTTGGCGATATGGCCGACCAGGAAATTGGCCCAGACGATAATGGCCAGGAGCAGCGTCACGTTCTTGCGTGCGGCGGCATAGTCCTCGGATAACGGCTGCCTCCAGAACGCCCAATACGCCGGCAGCAGGATCATGCCGATCGTCGCTACGTGCTCCTTCATCTCGAATACGCCAACCGTCTTGAAAAATCGCAGCTGTTCGAGCGCGAGGCGGGACGTGAAGCGATACTGCGTGTATATCCACGCTCCCATGACGAAGGTGATCACATAGAGGACGATGATGGCCATCACGTACGAGGTGCTCGGCACGGCACGAAAGCGCGTCACGAAATTACCGGCCTTGGAACGCACCGGCATCCAAACGGACACCGTTTGATGGGTGATCGCCCCAAGCAACGCAACGGCCAGAAGTCCATGGATGATGAGGAGTGTCGTCCAAAAGGCCATGGGACTCCCCTACTCACGCCGGCCGTGGCGGCCAACGACTGGTACGACAATCTTTGTTTGGTGTCCCCTCAAAGACCCACGCATCGCAACGCACACGTCCCCGCAACTGCGTCTAGTTGGCCGAGACACTTTCCAAAGTCGGGCAAGAACGCCGCTCCATCGGAGTTTCGTAGTCCTGATAGTTGGTCTTATCCATCACGACGGCCTTCAGGTTGACCTCCTTCGGCGTCGGTTGCTTGCGCAGATTGCGGATGGCGATCTGAGTGCCGAGACAGCCTTGAACGAATCCATTGTAGTCGCCGCTACCGAGGATATCACCGGACTTGACGAAGTCGATCACCTCTTTGCTGGCATTGATGCCGACGACCGGCGCCTTGCGGTTGGCCGCTTTGAGCGCTTCGACGGCGCCGATCGCCATCGGATCGTTGGCTGCGAGCACGCCGTCGATCTGCGGATAGAGTCGCAGAAAGCTCTTCATCACTTCGATCGCCGGCGCACGGGCATAGTTCGCCGACTTCGAGGCGAGGAGCTTGACGTCGGGAAATTCCTTGAGCGCGTCCTTGTAAGCCTTCACGCGGGCGATGCTGGTCGGCAGGTTGTCGGGGCCTTCGAGGATCACGACGTTTCCCTTCTTGCCCATCGCGTTGATGAGGTAGCGCGCAGTCGTGAGCGCGAGCTGGTAGTCGTCGGTTCCGACGTAAGCGACGACATTGCCGCCGGCGAGCCGCTCGTTGACGTTGGTCACCGGGATGCCGGCTGCGTTGAGCTTGTCGACCGCTGGCACCATCGCCTTGGGATCGAACGGCGCGAACACGATCGCATCGGGCTTGATGCGCACGACCTCGTCGACGAGGCCGAGCTGCTCGGCGGGGGCCTCGCTTCTCGGGATGAAATGAACGATCTCGGCGTCCAGAGACTTCGCCGCGATCTCGCCGCCGATGCGCACTCCGCGAAGAATGGGATTGGACGGATTGCGTGTGAAGGTCGCGACGGTCTCAGCGCCAGCCGGCAAGAGCGCAGTCACGTTCAGGACCGCCAATACGGCTGCGAAACAGACACCACGGCATTTTTCCGAGAGTTCCTTCTCGGGCAGAAAGCCCATGATGTCCTCCATGCACGCGTCGTATGGAATTTGATCGCGCCGAGACCGAACGTCGCCGCGACTCTAGCAAACGTTCGGCGATGGTCTCCAGCCCTCGGATTGACCGGAACGTGCGCATCGCAGTCCCAGTGTCTCGCGGTGCTCGCACCGCTGTCGCCCCGCGGGCGGACTATTGCGGCGGTATCTTTACGCATGCGGCGACAAGGGGACTATTGGCCGGCACCGGACTGCGGCAGGTTGCGGACCGCTCGGTGGGAATGACGGCGGCGTTGCGTCTAACTCCGCAATAGGCGGTCAAGAGCATCTCGTCCTCAGCGCATTGCACGCTGCAATTCGTAGCGTCGCAGTTCGATCGAACGATGCGAATGCCGAAAGGAGGGCCGGGCGGACCGAGATCGCCTTTCGGACCAGGGGGGCCGGGCGGCCCCGGATCACCCTTGGGCCCCTGACCTTGACCGCAACCCAACATTGCGCCGGCCAACGCCATCGCAATGAGCACTCGCAACACATCCATGGCCTTCCCTCCGAAGAAGGGGCCACAGGATGTCCAATTTCGTGCTCGCGCAAAAGGCCAACCGAGCGCGCGTCGCGGCAAAACGCCGTAGGCGACAGCGGCGCGGTATCGTATAAATAGCGGCCGACCGGCTTGGCATCGCTTCGCTGTCGTCGCCGCCAAAGCGATGTATCGCTCAATCGCATTGAAGGTCGCGAATTCGGGAATGGAGACCGCAATGTCGAGGAAGATGCTGACGGGCTCGTTCGTCGCGCTGATCACGCCATTCAACAAGGACGGCTCGGTAGACTTCGGGGCGTTTCGGACCTTGTTGAAGTTCCAGGAAGATCGGGGCACGTCCGCGGTGCTGATCATGGGCTCGACCGGCGAGGCGTCGATGCTCGCGCCGGAGGAAAAAAAGCAGATCATCGTCGAGACCGCGAAGATGAAGACGCCGCGCATGCCGATCTTCTTCGGCTGCACCGGCAACAACACCGAGGCGACCATCGCCAATGTCCGTTTCGCCGAGGCGAACGGCGCCGACGGCGCCATCCTGGCGGCGCCTGCCTATATCTGCGCGCCGGAAAGCGACATCGAGCGCTTCTTTCTCGACGTGGCGGACGCGAGCGATCTGCCGCTCGGCATCTACAACAACCCGCCGCGGGTGAAGAGCGACCTACATTGGGATCACCTCCTTCGCATCTTCAAGCACCCGAACTACGTGGTGCACAAGGAATCGACCGCCCGCGTCGGGCAAGTCGCGCAGGTATTGGCCGCCAAGCCCAAGGTCTCGGTCATGTGCTGCGACAGCCCCAATCTCGGGCTCGTGGTGCCCACCATGTCGCTCGGCGGCCACGGCACCGCCAACATGACCGGCAACATCGCGCCGGCCGAGCTCGCGACCATCTCGACGCAGTGGACGAGCTACGCCGAGGCGGAAGATTTCAAGACTACCTACCTCAAACTCCTGCCGCTGCTGCACTTCACCTATTCGGCGATCAATCCGGTGGCGGTGAAATCGCTGATGAAGGCGCTCTCTTTGCCGGCCGGCAACTTGCGCAAGCCGCTGACCAATCTCGACGGGGAGGCGCTCGCTAAAGGCATTCGCATCGTGCAGGAGCTAGGGCTCGACAAGCAGTACGGCTACAAGATCGGTCCCATCTCCGCCGTCGCAGCATGATTGTGCGAGTCATTGCCGGGCATAGCGCGTCCTCAAGGGCGTTCACGCCCGTCTTCGACGGGCTTTGGACGCGCGTAAACGCGCTTATGCCCGGCAATCCATCTTCTTGTGCAAGAATCTTCCGAGAAGATAGATCCCCGGGTCAAGCCTGGGGATGACGACGCGGGATGTAACAGTGGACCTCGGAATCCGCGGACGAAAGGCGCTCCTGAGCGGCGCGAGCCGAGGCTTGGGACGGGCCTGCGCCTTCGCGCTCGCTCGGGAAGGGGTCGACGTGACCATCGTCGCGCGCAAGCGCGACGTGCTGGAAAAGACCGGCGCGGAGATCGCGGCGGCGACCGGCGTC
>JBKOXY010000008.1:0-4961 GCA_046725125.1 Pseudomonadota bacterium
ACCGTGGGCGGCATCGAGCGCTTCGTCGAGCCGGTTGCGAAATGGGCGCGCGCCGTGACCAGCCCCCATACGCTCTATGAAAGCGTGATCCGCGCCGGCGAAATGGCGCAGCGCGTGCCGAAGGGGCCGATCTACCTCAACGTGGCGCTCGAACACATGCTGCACGACTGGACGCCACCGGCCGTCGCGCGCGAGGTGCCGCCAGCGCCGACCGTGCGGCCGCGGCAGGAAGACGTCGCGAAGGTCGCCGAGCTTGTACGCAATGCCAAGAGCCCGGTCATCGTGACGGAGACTGCCGGACGCGACCCCAAGGCATTTTCAGCCCTCGCGGAGTTCGCCGATCTCCTCGCCATTGCGGTGATCAACGGACGGGTCAACGCCTACGCAAATTTTCCGACCAATCACCCGCTCTATCTCGGCATGGGGAGGTACAAGGCGCTCGACGATGCCGATCTCGTCCTGCTCGTGGGCGCTCGCGCGCCGTGGTACCCGCCAAGGCGGCGGCCGACGAGCGGCAAGATCGTCGCGATCCACGACCACCCGCTCAAGGAGCACATGGTCTACCAGAATCTGCACGCCGACTGCTATCTCGAAGGCGATATCGCCGAGTCGCTCACGTTGCTGATTGCGGCGGCAAAGTCGGCGAAGATCGATGCCGCCGCCGTGAGCTCGCGGCGGCAGCGTTGGACCCGCGAGCACGACAGCTATGTTGCGGAGCTGCGTGCCGAGCGCGAGAAGGCGCAGAACGGGAGCGCCATCGATCCGCTCTCGCTGCTGGGCGCGCTCGGCGAGGTGATGCCTGCCGACACGATCTACGTGGACGAGACGATCACCCATTCCTCGCTCATCCGCCAGCATCTTCCGCAGACCACGCCGCAAAGCTTCTTTCGGGGTTCGGGTGGCCTCGGCCAGGGGATCGGCACCGCGCTCGGGATCAAGCTCGCGGCGCCCGAGCGGCCGGTGGCGTTGCTCGTCGGCGACGGCTCGTTCCTTTACAACCCCATCATCCAGGCGCTCGGCGCCTCCAAGCGCCACGAGTTGCCGATCATCATCGTCGTCCTCAACAACAAGAAATACGAAGCGATGCGGATGGGCCACGTCCATCACTATCCCGATGGCGCCTCGGCCAGCAAGGATCTGCATTTCGGGGTGACCATCGACGGACCGGACTATGAGGAGTTGGGAAGCCATTTCGGCTTCCATGGCCAGCGCGTCGAAAGCCGCGCCGAATTGGAGCGCGCCCTGCAAAGCGCGCTCGCCGCCACTCAAGACGGAAGGACCGCGATCCTCAACGTGGTGGTGAGCCGGTAGAACGCGCTCGTGCGAGCACCACGCGTGCGAAACACTCGCTCGAACTGGCGCTGTCACTAATCGCTGGAATAACCGATCGCGCGCGTCATCTTACCCCACGTAGCGACTTCGCTCCTGAAGTAGTCAGTAGCCTCGCCAACCGTCTTGATCATCACCTCGAAGCCGATGGTCTTGAGCTTTTCCTGCGCCTGCGGCTCCCGCATGATCGCATTGATCTCGGCGTTGAGCTTCGCGACCACCGCATCGGGCGTCTTCGCCGGCGCGAAGAAGCCGACCCACGAGCCCGAATAGACGTTGGGGAACCCCATCTCGCCATAGGTCGGCACGTTCGGCACGGCCGAGTTGCGCGCGGCACTCGCAAGACCGATGCCGCGCAGAAGCCCTTGCGTGATGGGTGGCACCACCGTCGGCAGCGTCAGCACGATCGCGTCGACGTGGTTGCCGATGGCGGCGGTGACCGCCGGAGCGCCGCCGGTGAACGGCACATGCACGGCTTGCACCTTGGCGACCTCGCGGAAAAAATATTCCGCGCCGATATGCGGGCCCGTGCCGACGCCGGCACTGCCAAAGGTGAAGCTCCTGCTCTTCCCGTTCGCGATGAACTCATTCAAGTCTTTCGCCGGATTGGTCGGATGCACGGCCAGAACGTCGGGACTGAAGGCCACGACGGCGATGGCGCGCAGATCATCGACCGAGAAGCCCTTGTTTTTGGTGGCGGTCTCATTGACCGCAAGGGAGGTGGTGGTGGCGAGGATGGTGTAGCCGTCAGGCGCCGCGCCGCTCACCGATTTCGCCGCGAGATTGCCGCCGGCGCCACCGCGATTTTCCACCACCACCGCCTGCCCGAAGCGCTCGCTGAGTTTCTGCCCAACCAGGCGGGCGACGACGTCGGCGATGCCGCCGGCCGCGAACGCGACTTGCAACGTGATGTTCTGCGTCGGATAGGTCTGCGTCCAAGCCGGCTGCGCGAAGCCGGCGGCGACCACGACGAAGATGCCAAGCTGGGTGCGGAACGGCAGCATGCGGCGTCCTTTCATTCCTCGATCGTTCAAGTTGCGGACATCGGCGTCCACACGACTTCGTCGACGCGGGCGGCTCCGGTCGCAAGCATGACCAGCCGATCGAAGCCGAGCGCAATCCCGCAGGCCTCCGGCATCGCCGCAAGGGCGCTGAGAAAATCCTCGTCGATGGGATAACGCTCGCCGTAGATGCGCTCCTTCTCCGCCATCTGGTGTTCGAGCCGTTTGCGTTGCTCGGCCACATCGACGAGCTCGCCGAAGCCGTTCGCGAGCTCGACTCCGCAGGCATAGAGCTCGAAACGCTCGGCGAGCCGCGGATCGGCGGCCTTCGGCCGGGCGAGCGGCGACTGTATTGCCGGATATTCGTAAAGGATCGTCGCCCGCCCTTGCCCGAGGTGCGGTTCGATCTTTTCGACCAGCACGCGGCTGAAAACGTCGCCCCAGGTGTCGTCGGCGGCCGTGCGAATGCCGGCGGCGGTCGCCGCCGCCGCCAAACCAGCCGCGGGCTGCGGCGGCAGCATCGCCGCGAGATCGATGCCGGCGTGGCGCGCGAACGCCTCCGCCACCGTCAATCGCTCGGGGGCGGCGAACGGATCGATGGCGCGGTCGCGGAACGAGAACCGCTTCGAGCCCGCCGCCTCCGCCGCGAGCGCAAGAATGGCCGCGCAGTCCGCCATCAGGACCTCGTAAGGCTCCTGTGCCCGGTACCACTCGACCAGGGTGAATTCGGGATGGTGCAGGATGCCGCGCTCACGGTTGCGAAACGAGCGGGCGAACTCGACGATCCGGCGTTCGCCGGCCGCCAGCAGTTTCTTGCAGGCGAATTCGGGCGAGGTCCGCAGGTACAATCGCGCGCGCGTGCCGGTTGGCGCCACCAGATCGGTCGCGAAGGCGTGGAGGTGGGTCTCATTCCCCGGCGAAGGGACGAGCGTCGCGGTCTCGACCTCGACGAAATCCCGCGCCGCGAAGAATTGTCGCAACGCCGCGGCAATGCGCATGCGCCCTAGCAGCAAGGGCCGCCGGCCGGCGTGCAAGGCCCAGAAGGGCGGCGGCATCAGGGGCGCTCCGTCCACCGCGGTTTCAACCGTCTAGTCGCCGTGAAAATCACTGGCGGACGGCCGCCAGATCAGTATGGTGCGGCCCGACATTTGGGCCCAGCATTGGTCGCGCGCGTCCGATAATCGAGGAAAACTCGCCGTGAAGGTCATCGCCAGTTCGCTCCGCAAGGGCAATATCGTCGAATTCGAGGGCAAGCTCTATGCCGTCCTCAACGCCGAAAGCTTCCACCCCGGCAAGGGCACCCCCACCACTCAGGTCGACATGCGCCGCATCAGCGACGGCGTGAAGGTCGCGCAGCGCTTCAAGACGACCGAGCAGGTCGAACGCGCCTACGTGGAGGATCGCGAGCATCAATACCTTTACCAGGACGGCGATGGCATTCACTTCATGAACACCGAGACCTACGACCAGGTGACGTTGCCCGCCGACATCATCGGCGAGCAGGCCGCCTACCTCCAGCCGGAAATGAAGGTCATGCTCTCCGTCCACGAGGGGGTGCCGGTCTCGATCGAGCTTCCCCAGAAGGCCACCCTGGAAGTGGTGGAAACCGAGCCGTCGGTGAAAGGCCAGACCGCTGCCTCCTCCTACAAGCCCGCATTGCTGTCGAACGGCGTGCGCACCATGGTCCCGCCCTTCGTCGGCCCGGGGACGAAAATCGTGGTCATGACGGCGGACGGCTCCTACGTCGAGCGCGCCAAGGACTAAGCTCTTTCATGTCTCGAACGCTGCGCCCGAGGATTGCGCAACCCGTTTGCAACAGTGTAAATCGTTTTTGTTAACCTACTTGGCAGAATCTGCGGCTGCAGCAATACTTGATTCGTGCCCGGACGTCGCGGCGACAGCTCCGGCAAGGTAATGGAGCGTCATGTTGCGATACGGAATTGCGGGCCTCGCGCTCGCCGTCGGCATCGCTGCCGCGGCCGCGCAGGACATGAAAAGCCCGCGCATCGCCCCCACCCACGTCGATTGGGGCGCGGTCGCCGTGGAGCTCGACGCGCTCAATGTGCCGAAATCGGCCGTCGTGCCGGAGCTGATGGCGAAGCTCAACCGCGCCACCGGCGAGCGCTTCGCGAATGTCGCGGCAAGCCCGGTGCCGGTGCTGCTACCTTTCGATACGGCGGCATTTCTACGCGACCGCGCGGCCGCACCGGATCCGGTCGCTGCGAGCACGAATGCGCCGGCCGACAATTATCTCTCCGGCTTCAACGCGGTGCCGTTCTTCTATCCCGGGCCGGCCGGCTATGACGCCGTGGTCCTCGCCCGCGCGCAGGAGATGCCCGAATTGGGAATAGGCTTTTCCGATACGATCTCCATCCACATCGGCGGCTCCGCGCTCGTTTATCAGCTCGACGAGCCTAGGGGCGTGATCGGATGGCCGGTCCATGGCCTCGACGAGTTTCCCGGCATCCGCCGCACGTTTCTCGAAAACTACGTGCGCTACACCTTCGTGCGCTACGGCGTGCCCTATGTCGTTGCGATCGAATGCTCCGACGGCCGGTTGCGGTTCCGCAAAATGTCATGCCGCGACGCCGATAAGGTCGCGGTTCGCTTCCTTAAGGCGCTGCGTGTCGC
>JBKOXY010000277.1:0-5817 GCA_046725125.1 Pseudomonadota bacterium
GCACCGGGAAGCGCCAGCGTCTTGACCCCGTTGGGCGAGCGCGCGGCGGCAACGCCCGGCAACGCAGTCGGCGCGGCCACACCCGCTGCCGTCCCGCCCGCGTCGCTCATCGCCGCTCCGGCGTGCCGGTCTGCAGCGCGAGCGCGTGCAGCTTGCCACCCATTTCGGCCTTTAGCGCTTCATAGACGATTTGATGCTGCTGCACCCGCGATTTGCCGCGAAACGATTCGGCGAGCACGGTGGCGGCGTAGTGGTCGCCGTCGCCGGCGAGGTCGCGGATCGTCACCTCGGCATCCGGAACACGCAACTTGATCAAACGCTCGATCTCGCTCGCATCCATCGCCATGGCTCTCTCTCCCATAGCGTTTCCGGCGAAGTGGACGCCGCTTCGCCGCAGAAAGCGTGTCCACCGCTCCAGGCGTCAGGCCGGCCGACCGGCCATGTAAGCCGGCAGCCAGCCCTCGAAGCGCTCGCGCAGCTTTGCGACCAGAATGGGGCGCTCGCCCTCGAGCGTCAATGCGTCGCCACCGGTGAGGCCGACCTGCCGCGCGGGGACGCCGGCCGCGCGGGCGCGCGCCATGATGCTCTCCGCCACGCCCGCCGCGACCGTGACCACGTAGCGCGCCTGATCTTCGCCGAACCAGAAGGCGTGGGCGGCAAGCGGCGCCCGATCGAGCTCGGCGCCGATGCCCGCGGCCATCGCCATCTCGGCGATCGCGACCAGCAGCCCGCCGTCGGAAATATCGTGCACGGCGACGGCGATATCCTCGGCGATCAGGGCGCGGACGAAGTCGCCGCTGTTGCGCTCGGCCGCAAGGTCGACCGGCGGCGGCGCCCCCTCCTCGCGCTCGCAGATCTCGCGCAGATAAAGCGATTGGCCGAGCCACCCCGTGGTTTCACCGATGAGCAAAATGGCCTCGTTCTCGCCCTTGAATGCGAGCGTCGCCGACTTGGCGAAGTCGTCGATGAGGCCGACCCCGCCGATGGTGGGCGTGGGTAGGATCGCGCGGCCGTTGGTTTCGTTGTAGAGCGACACGTTGCCCGACACGACCGGGAAGTCGAGCGCCTTGCAGGCGTCGGCGATGCCGCGGACCGCGCCCACCAGTTGGCCCATGATCTCCGGCCGCTCGGGGTTGCCAAAATTGAGATTGTCGGTGACGGCAAGCGGCCGCGCGCCCACGGCGGTGAGGTTGCGCCAGGCCTCGGCCACGGCCTGCTTGCCGCCTTCGAACGGATCGGCCTCGCAATAACGCGGCGTGACGTCGGTGGTAAGCGCGAGTGCTTTCGGACCGTCGTTGATGCGCACCACGGCGGCGTCGCCGCCGGGCCGCTGCACCGTGTTGCCCAGGATGACGTGGTCGTACTGCTCCCACACCCAGCGCCGGGAGCACAGATCGGGGGAGCCGATCAGCCTCGACAATGCATCCATGGTCGCAATGGGCGGCGTCACATCGGCTGCTTGCACGACCGGCGGCTTCGGCGTCTCCACGTGCGGCCGGTCATAGAGCGGCGCCTCGTCGCCCAGTTCCTTGATCGGCAGATCGGCCATGACCTTGCCGCGGTGGCGCACGATGAATCGCTTGGGGGGCATGGTCGTGCCGACCACGGCAAAATCGAGGCCCCATTTCCGGAAGATCGCCTCGGCCTCCTGCTCCTTCTCCGGCCTGAGCACCATGAGCATGCGCTCTTGGCTCTCGGAGAGCATCATCTCGTAGGCGCTCATGCCAGTCTCGCGGCACGGTACCGCGTCGAGATCGAGCGTGACGCCGAGATTGCCTTTGGCGCCCATCTCGACCGCGGAGCAGGTGAGCCCCGCCGCGCCCATGTCCTGGATGGCGATGACGCAGTCCTTCGCCATGATTTCGAGACAGGCTTCGAGCAACAGCTTCTCCGCGAACGGATCGCCGACTTGCACGGTTGGGCGCTTTTCTTCGGTTCCTTCGCCGAATTCGGCCGACGCCATGGTGGCGCCGTGGATCCCGTCGCGGCCGGTCTTGGAGCCGAGATAGACGATCGGCATGCCGATGCCCGAAGCGGCGGCGTAGAAAATCTTGTCGCTGCGCGCGAGACCGACCGCCATCGCATTCACGAGACAGTTGCCGTCGTAGCGGGTGTGAAAACGAACGCAGCCGCCCACGGTCGGCACGCCGAAGGAATTGCCGTAGCCGCCGATGCCGGCCACCACGCCGGCGAGAAGATGACGGGTCTGCGGGTGCGAAGGCGCACCGAAGGAGAGCGCATTGAGACAGGCAATCGGCCGCGCGCCCATGGTGAAGACGTCGCGCAAAATGCCGCCGACCCCGGTGGCCGCGCCCTGATACGGCTCGATGTAGCTTGGATGGTTGTGGCTCTCCATCTTGAACACGACGGCGAGGCCGTCGCCGATATCGATGACGCCGGCGTTCTCGCCCGGCCCCTGGATCACCCACGGCGCTTTCGTCGGCAGCGTGCGCAGATGGATTTTCGATGATTTGTACGAGCAGTGCTCGTTCCACATGGCCGAGAAAATGCCGAGCTCGGTGAGCGAAGGCTCGCGGCCCACGAGCGCAAGAATGCGCTGATACTCGTCGGGGGTCAGCCCATGCGCCGCCACCAGCGCGGGGCTGATTTTCGCCCGCCTCACGCCCTTCGACCGCCGTTCGGCCCCGCCTGCCGCCGGTTGCTTGATCGCACGCGCCGACGATTTTCTGGATGCCTTTGCCATAGTCCTAAATGTCATTGCCGGGCATAAGCGCGTTTACGCCCGTCTTCCGCGCGCTATGCACGGCAATCCACCACAGCGACGGTTCCACAGCATCATGGGCGGGTGAAATCTGGATGACGCTTGATATCGAGGCAGCCGCGTTATGCCGCTTGCTTGAAGTGATCAGTGAGCCCCGCGAACACACCGCGCCCGTCGGTCGACCCGAGCGCAGCTTCGACGTGGTTCTCCGGGTGCGGCATCATGCCGAGCACGTTTCCCTTGTCGTTAAGCACGCCGGCGATGGCGTTGGTCGCGCCATTGACGTTCCATGCCGGGTCGAGCGTCCCATCGGGCGCGGCATAGCGCAGCAGCACCCTCCCCTCGCCCTCGAGCCGCGCGACGGTCTCATCATCGGCGACGTAATTGCCCTCGCCATGGGCGACCGGCACGCGGATCACTTGTCCGGCGTTGTAGCCGCGCGTGAACGGCGTATCGGAGCGTTCGATGCGCAGATAGACGTCGCGGCAGATGAATTTCAGCGCCGCATTGCGCATCAGCACACCGGGCAGGAGTCCCGCTTCGCACAGGATCTGAAAGCCGTTGCAGACGCCGAGCAAGAGGCCGCCGCGGTCGGCATGGGCGCGCACCGCGCGCATGATCGGCGCGCGCGCCGCGATCGCGCCGCAGCGCAGGTAGTCGCCGTAGGAGAAGCCCCCCGGCACCACCACGAGGTCGGTGCCCGCCGGCAAGGCGGTGTCGGCATGCCAGACCATGGCCGGCTCGCGGCCGCTGATGAGCTTGAGCGCGCGCGCCATGTCACGCTCGCGATTGATGCCGGGAAAGACGACGACGGCGGATCTCATCACAGCCCGAGCTCCTTCTCGGCCCAGCGCAGAACCAGATCGCCGTTGAGGAAGCCCAAGGCGGAGCGCTCGGCCGCCGGAATGTCGTCGGCTACGACGGTGGCGACCACCACGTCGCATTTATCGTTGAAGGCGATGGCGAGCGCGGTGCGCGGCGAGCCATAGGATATCGCGATCTGATAGGGCCGGCTGCGGCCTTTCATCCAGCCGACGGTGATCACCCGTCCGTCGCGCAATCCGTTGAATTTGGTGCTGAGCAGTTCGAGGTCGCCCACGCGGTCGAGTTCCGCGTCGTCCGACACCCCGGTCGTGCAATTGCAGAAGCCGAGCTTGGCGCGCAGGTAGAGATCGATGTCGGCGCCGCAATCGGCGGCCCGGCAGCGGAATGCGCGCCCGACGCCCCACTGGTCGAGGGGAAACGGCCATTTGAACTCGGTCCAGGCGGCGGGCGCGGGCTTTCCCGCCTCGGTCGGTTGCTGCCCGGCGCCGAGCGGCATCGCGCCGCCTGCGAGCACGCCCGCAATGCCCAGGGCGACCACCACAATGCCGGCGCGTCGTGCGATCATTTCACCTCGACCTGATAGTTCTCGATCAGCGTATTGGCGAGGAGCTTGTCGGCCGCCTGCTTGAGCGCGGCTTGCGCCGCTTTGCGATCGCGTCCCTTGATCTCGATGTCGAAGACCTTGCCCTGGCGCACGCTCGCTACACCGGCGATGCCGAGCGATTTGAGTGCGCCTTCGATCGCCTTGCCCTGGGGATCGAGGATGCCGGATTTGAGGGTGACGGTGATGCGGGCCTTCATCGGGGTTCTGCAAGCATCGATATGGCGCGAATCGGTTAAACCGCAAGCGGCGGACGCGCGTACCCCCGCCCCACCGCGCGCGGGGCTCGTGCGCGCGGCTCAAATTTTAAGCACAAACCGCTTCAGTGCACAGGGGCGGCTGTTGATTGCTCGAGGAGCCGCCCGCGGTCCGCGACGCGGCCGCTCTCGCCCACGAGCCGCAGCGCCGCCCAGAACGCCGCCTGCGTGCTCGCGACGACCGGAATACCGTGCCGCTGTTCGAGCGGCCTTGCCACACCCAAGGTGCGCAGCCCGCCGCAGGAAATCAGCAACCCGTCCGCCGCCGGCGCCCGCACGCAGACTTTGGAGCCGAGCGCGATGATGTCCGCTTCGCTCTTGGTGTCGGGCTCGCCGAAGCCGAACAGGCCGAAACCCTCGAGCGCCAGCACCTCGAAGCCCTTCGCGGTGAGAAAGGCTTGCAGGCGGTTGTTCACCTCGTCGGCATAAGCGGTGGCGACCGCGATCCGCCGCGCGCCGAAGCTCATCAATCCATCGACCACCGCTTGGCTCATGGTGCTCACCGGCAGGCCGGTCGTCGCGCGCAGCTTTGCCATCAACTGGTCGTGCGCGTCGGCGCCGCGATAGAACGTCAACGAGGTACCGATCACCATGATGGCATCGACACCAAGCCCGGCGAGATGTTCGGCCGCCGGGAGGATTCCCTCCCATGCGCTGTCGTAGCCGCTCGGCGTCAGCGATCGCACCCCGACGCCGCGCGCAACGAAACGCACGCCCGGATACATCTGCAGCCCTTCCTCCGGCACCGCGTCGGTCGCGAACGGGACCACCAGTCCAATGGTGAAGTCCTTGCCCATGTCATTCTCCTCGCGGTCTGTATCCCGGGCGCAGCGCAGCACAAAGTGGTGCGCTGCAGACCCGGGACCGTCTCGGGCCGTGGCGGTCCCGGATCAGCGGCGCACCGCTCCACTTCGTTTCGCGCTGCACCGCATCCGGGACGCGCAGGTTTAGTGAGTAGCCCGCAAGAGCGGAGCGAAATGCGGGTAGCCCGGATGTCGCTGCGCTCATCCGGGCTACAGCCGATCAGCGAGCAGGTGGTTCGAGAACAGCGAACGTGTCAGCCCTTCACCAGGACCGGCCCAGTGCCCTGGGGCCGCTCGCCGTCGCTCATGATGCCGAGGCGTTTGGCGACCTCGGCATAGGCCTCCACCAGCCCGCCGAGATCGCGGCGGAAGCGGTCCTTGTCGAGCTTCTCGTTCGACTTGATGTCCCAGAGCCGGCAGGAATCCGGGGACAGCTCGTCCGCCACCACGATGCGCATGAGGTCGTTCTCCCACAGCCGGCCGGTCTCCATCTTGAAGTCGACGAGGCGGATGCCGACGCCGAGGAACAGGCCGGACAGGAAATCGTTGACGCGGATGGCGAGCGCCATGATGTCGTCGATCTCCTGCGGGGTGGCCCAGCCGAAGGCG
>JBKOXY010000486.1:0-14052 GCA_046725125.1 Pseudomonadota bacterium
GCGCCCGCGACGTAGCTGCCGCTCGAAATCAGCGCGAGCGCCGATCCGCGGCGGCGATCGAACCAGCGGCTGACATAAACGTAGAACGGCGCGTTCATGGCGCCGACCCCGAAAAAGCCGACGAACAGCCCCTGCCCGACATAGAGCTGCCAGGTCTCGCCTCCCGTCGACAGCGCAAGCCCGATCAAAATCATCAGTGCGCCGATGATGACCGTCGCGCGCACCCCGACACGTTCTGCGACGTAGCCCATGGCAATGCCGCCGCTGCCGAAACCGAGCCAGCCCAGCGAGGTCGCCAAAGCTGGAACCGCGCGCAGGCCGTCCGATTCGGCGGCGATCAGCTTGAGCGCAACAATGGTGATCCACGGCGCGCCGAACGACAGCGCCAGGATCACCAGCAACACAGTCGCAATGATCCAGGACGACTGGGTTTCGACGGACGGCACGCCTATGCGTTCATGCATTATTCGGCCGTGGCTTCTTTGGCGCCGCGAGGGCGACGTCGTTGTTACCGGCGTGCTGCCGGCTCTTGATGCGCTGAAGCAATTTGCCGCTACGGTCCGAGGCAATAGCAAGCGGGGCCGTGACGGCGAGCACGGCTCAGGAAGACATTATCATCGGCGCTCGTCCTTGGGTCTTTTCTATTTGAGCGAGGAATCTATCGCTTTCCCGGCCGCGCCGCGAGGCCGCGGTGCTGGGGACAGCCCTGTGCAAAAACGCCGCCGCGCCTCGAAGAGACGCGCAACCAAGGCCCAAAACCGAGCCCGCGAACCGGGGCCATGCTGTGGACAAGTGCCGAATAAGGTTGTTGACCATTTTGTGAATTGGCGAATGCGGGCCGGGATAAGCCGCGGCGAATGTCGGGGATGGGACGAAGGAGCTGAGCCATGCCCGATCCTTCGCCCATCGCCACCGTGGTCGCGCGGCTCTCGAGCGACGCCTCGACCGCGCAAAACATCGCTGACGCGCTCGCCGAGAGCTTCGACGCCGAACAGATCGCCGCCTCGGTCTTCGAGGAAGTCCCTGGACGCTGGTCGCTCGCCATCCATTTCCGCCAACGGCCCGATGAGGCAGCCGTGCGCGCATTGATCGCGTCCGCCGGCGGCAGCGCGGCGGCCCACGCGCTGGTGTTCGAGACGCTCGCGCCCACGGACTGGGTGCGCAAAAGCCTCGAAGGCCTCGCGCCGGTCGAAGCCGGCCGTTTTGTCGTGCACGGGGCGCATGACCGCGCGCGCGTGCGGGCCAACCGTATCGGCATCGAGATCGAGGCGGCGCTGGCGTTCGGCACCGGCCACCACGGCACCACGCGCGGCTGTCTGCTCGCGCTCGATCGGATCGTGAAGGGGCGGCACCGCCAGCGCGATAAAAGCGTTGGCTTGACGGCGCGCCGCAAGCGGCGGAGACGGGCCATCGTGCTCGATATCGGCACCGGCACCGGCGTGCTGGCCATCGCCGCGGCCAAGGCCCTGCGTCGACCGGTGATCGCCAGCGATATCGATGCCCGCGCCGTCACCATCGCGCGCGACAACGCGCGTATCAACCGAGTCGGTGCCGTTGTGGAGGTCATCCATGCCGCCGGTGTCCTTGCCATGCCGTTCCGCGCCCGCGCGCCCTACGACCTGATCTTCGCCAATATCCTGCTCGAGCCGCTCCAAGCGCTCGCCACCCCGATGACGCGGCTCGTTGCGCCCAACGGACAGGTCGTGCTCTCGGGCCTGCTCACGGCGCAAGCCGGCGCCGCGCTCGCCAGCTATCGCGCACGCGGCCTCGCGCTTGCGCGCCGCGTGACGCTCGAGGCTTGGGCGACGCTCATTCTCGTGCGTCCGGCGCGCAGGCTCAGGGCGAAGCGCGGTCGTGGCGGTGTCTGACAGCATTATGTCTTTGCAACCGGTCGCCGAGGTCCCTGCCATGCGGCGAGAGCATTGCCGGCCCGTCATCGGCTCAATAGATTGCCGCCATGTTCGAGGCCCGCTTCCAGTCGTTCGAAGATAAAGCCGAGCGCGCGGCGAGCGGACCGCGGGTTGCGGCGCTGCGCGCCGAGCTCGCGCGGCGCGACTTGACCGGCTTCATCGTTCCGCGCTCCGACCGCCATCAGAACGAATACGTGCCGGCGTCCGAGCAGCGGCTCGCCTGGCTGACCGGCTTTACCGGCTCGGCCGGCGTGGCCATCGTGCTGATGGAGCGCGCGCTGTTGTTCGTCGACGGACGCTACACGCTGCAGGCGCGCGAGCAGGTGGATACCTCACTGTTCGCCATCGAGCAGCTGGTGGAGACGCCGCCGGACCGGTGGATCGAGGAGAATCTCGCGATCGGCGATCGGCTCGGCTACGACCCCTGGCTGCATACGGTCGAGGGCGCGGAGCGACTGGGCAAAGCCTGCGCCACGGCCGGCGCGACGCTGGTCGCGGTCGAGCCCGACTTGATCGACGCCATTTGGGCCGATCGCCCGGCTCCGCCGCTCGGCGCGGTCACGTTGCACGACGTGCGCTTCGCCGGCGAAGCCGCCGAGGACAAGCTCGCCCGCATCCGTGCCGAGGTGGCGAAGCTGCGTGCCGACGCGCTGGTCATATCGGATCCCCACGCCGTCGCCTGGGCGTTCAACATCCGCGGGGCGGACGTCGCCCACACGCCGCTCCCGCTCGCCTTCGCCATCGTTCCGCAGGCGGGACGGCCGTCGCTCTATGTCGACGGACGAAAGCTCTCGAACGACGTTCGCAACCGCCTGGAGACCCTCGCCGATGTGCGCGAGCCGTCCGATTTCGTGGGCGCGCTCGGAGCGCTCGGCCGGCAAACGCAGACCGTGCGGCTCGATCAAGCTACCGCGGCGGACGCGCTCGCGCGCCTCGTCACCAGCCACGGCGGCAAGGTCACGCGCGCGCCCTGCCCCATCGCGCTGATGAAGGCCGTGAAGAACGAGGTCGAGATTGCCGGCGCACGCGCCGCGCACCTCCGCGACGGCGCCGCCGTTACGCGCTTCCTCGCCTGGTTCGATCGCGAGGCCCCGCGCGGCAAGCTCACCGAGATCGAGGCCGTCGCGGCGCTCGAAAGCTTTCGCCGCGACACCGGGCTGCTCAAGGACATCTCCTTTCCGACCATCGCCGGCGCCGGTCCCGACGGCGCGATCGTGCATTACCGCGTCACGACCCAGAGCAATCGCGTCGTTGCACCGGGTGAGTTGTTTCTGATCGACTCCGGCGGCCAATACGAGGACGGCACCACCGACATTACCCGCACCATCGCGGTCGGCGAGCCGACCGCCGAGATGCGCGACCGCTTCACTCGCGTGCTCAAGGGCCACATCGCGATTGCGCGCGCGATCTTCCCCGAGGGCACGACCGGCGCCCAGCTCGACTCCTTTGCGCGGCAGTTCTTGTGGGCGCAGGGCCTCGACTTCGACCATGGCACCGGCCACGGCGTCGGCAGCTATCTCTCGGTGCACGAAGGCCCGGCGCGCATCTCCAAGCTCGGCATCACCGCGCTCAAGCCCGGCATGATCTTGTCGAACGAGCCCGGCTACTACAAAACCGGCGCCTACGGCATCCGCATCGAGAATTTGGTGCTGGTGGTCGGCGCCGCGGCGGTCCCCGGCGCCGAGAAAGCGCTCTACGCGTTCGAGACGCTCACGCTCGCACCGATCGACCGGCGGCTGATCCTGGCCGAGATGCTCACGCCGGATGAAGCCGCTTGGCTCGACCGCTATCACGCCCGCGTCTTCGAGACGCTCTCGCCGCTCCTCGACGCCGATAGCCGCGCGTGGCTCACCGCCTCCACCCGCCCGCTTGGGCGACGCTGAAGCCCCGGGCCAATTCCTTTGCTCGATCCGGCGCGAAAGGATTCGGCAGCGAGCGAGGCGCGCCGCACGCCGTGGCGGCTGCTCGCGCTGCTGATCGCGATGGCGGGCGTGG
This sequence comes from Pseudomonadota bacterium, assembly GCA_046725125.1. GTDB lineage: Bacteria > Pseudomonadota > Alphaproteobacteria > Rhizobiales > Xanthobacteraceae > VAZQ01. The sequence goes on from JBKOXY010000486.1 coordinate 3,906, forward strand.
GCTCGCTCTCGCTCAATATCCTGGTGCCGGCGATCCCCGGGCTGGCGACCAAATTCGCCGCCGATCCCGCCACGGTGCAGCTCGCGGTCTCGCTCTATCTCATGGGCCTGGCGACGGCGCAGCTGGTGTTCGGGCCGCTGTCCGACCGCTTCGGACGCCGGCCGGTCGTGCTGGCGGGGCTCGCGCTCGCGACCATCGCCAGCACCGCCGCCATCTTCGCCGCCAGCATCGCGAGCCTCGTCAGCGCGCGCATCGCGCAATCGCTCGGCGCCTCGACCGGACAGACCATCGGCCGCGCCATCATCCGCGACCTCTATGATCGCGAACACGCAGCCTCCATGATCGGGCTCGTCACCTCGGTCGTGGTGCTGATGCCGATGGTCGCGCCGCTGATCGGAGGCATCCTCGACACGCTGTTCGGCTGGGAAGCGATCTTCGTCTTCGCCGCCCTTGTGAGTTTCACGGTCTTCGCCTGGGCGGCGCTGGCCTTGCCGGAGACGCGCAAGCTCTCCCCATCGTCAAGCCAACGTCATTTCCGTGCCGACCTCGCCGCGCTCGCGGCAAGCCCGCGCTTCTTCGGCTACGCGCTCTGCGCCGGGTTCGGATCGGCGCCATTCTTCAGCTTTCTCGGCGCCGCGCCCCACGTGGTGGTGACCCTTCTGGGGCGCACCTCGGCCGAATACGGCCTGTGGTTCTTCATTCCCTCGATCGGATTCATGGCCGGCAATTTTGCGGTGTCGCGGCTGACCGCGCGCTTCGGTATCGATGCTTTGATCTGGTGGGGGATCGCGCTCACCATCATCGGCTGTTTGCTCAACGTGTTGGTCTATATCGCGCTGCCGGGGTGGGAGATGGCCACGATCTTCCTGCCCCAAATCGTCATCGGCTTCGGCAATGGCCTGCTGCTGCCGACGTCGGTCGCCGGTGCCGTAAGCATCCGCCCGCAAGTTGCCGGCACCGCCTCCGGTGCGACCGGCTTTATCCAGATGGCGATCGGCGCCGCGGCTGCGCAGCTCGGGGGCCACGTGATCGCGCATGCATCGGATGCGATGCCGATGCTGCTGCTCATGCTGATGTTCGGCATCGCGACGGCGATCGCCGTTTGGACGCTGGTGCGGCGCTAATTGTACGCGTGGGAGGCGGCCGTCAGCGAGGCTGTGATGCCGATCGAACCACCTGCTGGATGACTTGCGGCTTTATCGGGGTGCGATTGAACTCGACGGCGAAGGGGCGCAGCGCGTCGGAGACAGCGTTTGCAATCACGGCCGGGGGCGCGATGGGCCCGCCTTCGCCCACACCTTTGACGCCGAGCGGGTTGAGCGGCGACGGCGAATGTTGATGGATGAGGTGCATGTTCGGTATTTCGCACGCGGTCGGAACCATGTAATCCATCAATGAACCGGCGAGCAGCTGGCCCTCGGAATCGTAGTTGAATTCCTCCAACAGCGCGCCGCCGATGCCTTGAGCGGCGCCGCCGACGATCTGGCCCTCGACCAGCATGGGATTGACGACCACGCCACAATCGTGGGCGATGACATATTTTTCGATATTCACTCGCCCAAGTTCGATATCCACGTCCACCGCCGCCACATGCACCGCATACGACCAAGTGACCGTAGGCGGTTCGTAGTAGTAAGTCTCCTCGAGCCCGGCATCGATGCCCGGCGGCCGGCCGTGATCCCAGCCGGGACGGGCCGCGCGCGCCACCGCCGCGAGCGAGACTTCGGCGCCAGGCACTCCCACGATGCCGACGCCAGTCTTGCGTAGCTCGAGGTCGCCGGCCGCGCATTCGAGCAGATTGGCAGCGATGGCGAACACCTTCGCGCGCAGCCGTTCGCTCGCACCGTGAATGGCCGCCGACAAGGTCACGGTGCTGCGGCTTGCGATGGTCCCGAACCCGATGGCGATCGCCGCGGTGTCGGCAAGCGACATGACCACGTCGGCGGGATCAACGCACCAGGCATCGGCCACCACCTGGGCAAAAATCGTCTCCATGCCCTGGCCTTGGGGACAGGCGCCGGACGACACGAAGATCGTGCCCGAAGGATCGATCCGCACCGTCGCGCTCTCGAACGGACCCACGCCGGTTCCCTCGACGTAGCAGCCGATGCCGAGACCGAGGTAACGGCCGTCGTGCCGCGCCACGCGCTGGCGCTCGCGAAACGCCGCGACGCCGCCGATCGCATCGAGCGCCTGCCGCAGCGCGCGCGGATAATCGCCGCCGTCGTAGACGATCGGCTCGCCGTCGCGATAGGGAATGCCCACGTGATAGGGCATTTCGTCGGCGCAGATCATGTTGCGCAATCGCACGTCGGCGGGTTCGAGGCCGAGCTCGCCGGCAACGAGATCGACGATCCGCTCCATTGCAAAGGCGGCTTCCGGACGGCCTGCTCCTCGATAAGGCGCGTTCGGAACCTTGTTGGTTGCAGCGATCATGGCATCGATCGCGACGGCGTCGATCTTGTAGGGGCCGATCAGATGGACCGCGGTGTTGTAAACCACGCCGGCGCCGATGGGATTCCAGGCGCCGCAATCGACGATGAAATGGTCGCGAAGCACCAGGATGCGGCCGTCGTCGTCAAAGCCGACCTCGACATCGTGGATCTGGTCGCGTGAATGGCAGGAGCACATCAGATGCTCGCGGCGGTCCTCGATCCACTGGACCGCGCGCCCAAGCCTGCGCGCCAAGAATGGAATCAACAAGTCTTCCGGGTAGACGTGTCCCTTGAGGCCGAAGCCGCCGCCGACATCGAGCGCGACGCAACGTATGCGCGCTTCCGGAAGCCGCAAGACCGCGGCCGCCTCGCGGCGCACCCAATGCACGACTTGGGTGGCCGACCAGATCGTCACGCAATCCGTCCGCGGGTCATTGACGCCGACGACGCCGCGGCACTCCATCGGCGCAGCGGCATAGCGGTGATGATAAAAGCGGCGTTGCAGCTTGTGCGGGGAGCGCGCGAACGCGGCGGCGATGTCGCCCTTGCCGATCGTGAAAGCGCCAATGAGGTTGGTCTGGAATTTGTCGTGGATGATCGATGCGCCCGGGCGCAACGCCGATTCCGGGTCGACGACGGCCGGGAGCGGGTCGAGATCGAGGGTGACCAATTGAGCCGCATCTTCGGCGGCGTAGCGGCTCCCCGCCACGATGACGGCAACGGCCTCGCCCACATGGCGGACTTTGTCGTGAGCCAGCAGGGGTTGTTGGGGATTGATGAACTTGTGCTGGACGAGCGTCGTCCATTTGCTGGGGAGCGAGAGCTGCGTGTCCGGCACCGGCGGCAAGAGCTGCAGCAGGTCCGCGCCGCTCAGGGCACAGGCCACGCCTGGCGCCGCGGCGGCGCGCGACAGATCCACGCCGCGGATGCGCGCATGCGCGACCGGGCTTCTGACGAAAACCGCGTGCAGCATGTGCGGCAGATCGAGATCGGCAATGAATTGTCCGCGGCCGGTCAGCAGGCGATGATCCTCGCGGCGCGGCATGGAGCGGCCGACGAAGGGCGTTTTCCGAAGGTCGTTCATTCGCGAAAGGTCATTTCCGGCGGGACTGGGTAGCGTTTAGCATTTCGCCGGCGCTTCCGGGCGAGTTTCTTGTTGGCGCCTTTGGCGCCGAGCCGGAGCCGCGTCTCGCGCGCTACGAGCGGCTGTGGCCCACCAAGTCGAACCATTCGTCTTCGCTAAGCACCGCCACCCCGAGGTCCTTCGCCTTGCCGAGCTTCGAGCCCGCGCCGGGGCCCGCGACCACATAATCGGTCTTTTGCGAGACCGAGCCCACGACCTTGGCGCCAAGCCGTTCGGCCATGGCTTTCGCTTCCTCGCGGGTCATCTTCTCGAGCGCGCCGGTAAAGACCACGGTCTTGCCGGCGACCGCGGAGTCGGCCGCCAGCTTTTCGGCATCGAGGATCTTCACCTGTTTGGTGAGCCGCTCGACGATGCCGCGATTGTGCTCCTCGCCGAAATAGGCGGCGATACTGTCGATCACGGTCTCGCCGATCTGGTCGAGGTTGTCCATCTCGGCCCGCGTCTCGGCATCGCCTTTGGCGATACTCAGGCAGGCCTCGTGGAACGCCCGCCATGATCCATAGCCGCGCGCGAGCGCACGCGCGGTCGTCTCGCCGACGTGACGCATGCCGAGTGCGTAGATGAAGCGCTCGAGCGCGATCTCGCGCCGCGCCGCGATCGCATTGAACAGGTTGCGGACCGATAATGCGCCGAACCCTTCCTGCTCCTCGATCTTGATTTTCGAATTGCGCGCTTCGAGCCTGAAGATGTCAGCCGGCTCCTTGATCCAGCCCTGCTCGAAGAACAGCGTGATCTGCTTTTCGCCCAGCCCCTCGATGTCGAAGGCGCGCCGGGAGACGAAATGCTTCAGATGCTCGACTTTCTGCGACGGGCAGGCGAACTCGCCGGTGCAGCGCGTGACCGCCCCCTCCTCGCCGGTCGCGGTCGTGTCGCGCACCACCGCGGTGTGGAGCGAACACGGGCAGCGGCTTGGAAATTTGTAAGGCTTCGACGATTTCGGGCGTTTCTCCGCCACCACGCCCAGCACCTGCGGAATGACGTCGCCGGCGCGCTGGATCGTCACCGTGTCGCCAATGCGCACCCCGAGGCGTTCGATCTCGTCGGCGTTGTGCAGCGTCGCGTTCGACACTACGACGCCGCCGACGGTCACGGGCTCGAGACGCGCAATGGGCGTGAGCGCGCCGGTGCGGCCGACGTGGATATCGATCGCCCTGACCACGGTCATTGCCTTCTCGGCCGGAAACTTGTGCGCGATCGCCCAACGCGGATTGCGCGAGACGAACCCGAGCCGCTGCTGCCAGTCGAGGCGGTCGACTTTGTAGACCACGCCGTCGATGTCGTAATCGAGCGTTGCGCGCTGTGCCTCGATTTCGTGGTGGAACGCGAGCATCGCATCGATCGAGTCGCAGATTTGCATCAGCGGGTTGGTCTTGAAGCCGCGGCCAGCAAACCATTTGACCATGCCGGATTGGGTCTGCGCCGGCATCGCGCTCATCTCCCCCCAGCTATAGGCGAAGAAGCCGAGCGGCCGTGCAGCCGTGATCGCCGGATCGAGCTGGCGCAGCGAGCCGGCCGCCGAGTTGCGCGGATTGGCGAAAATCTGCCTGCCGGCCGCCTTCTGCCGCTCGTTCAGCGCGAGGAAGGCGGATTTGGTCATGTAGACCTCACCCCGTACTTCGCAGACGTTGGGCACTCCTTTGCCGCGCAGCTCATTTGGGATGTCGGCGAGCGTTCTGACGTTCGCGGTCACATCCTCGCCTTCGGTACCGTCGCCCCGGGTCGCGCCGCGCGCCAGACGGCCGCCCTCGTAGCGTAACGTGCAGGACAGGCCGTCGATCTTCGGCTCGGCCGTGAAAGTCACTCTCTCGTCTTTCGCCAGACCCAGGAACCGGCGCACCCGCTCCACGAACTCGGCCACCTCGGCGTCGGAAAACGCATTGCCCAGCGACAGCATCGCCACGCTGTGGCGGACCTTGGCGAATTTTTGCGAGGGCTGCGCGCCGACGCGGCGCGAGGGCGAGTCCTCCCGCACCAGCTCGGGAAAGCGCGCCTCTATCTCCTCGTTGCGTCGGCGCAGCGCATCGTAGGTCGCGTCCGAAACCGTCGGCGCGTCTTCTTGATAGTAGCGCTTGTCATGGGCGCCGATCTCGGCCGCGAGCCGTTTGAGCTCGGCTTTGGCCTGCGCCTCGGTGAGATCGGCGACAGGGATTGTGCTGCTAGCTTGCGAGCTCATCGTCTGCGTCATTCCGGGCGCGCCGCACGCGGCGTTCCTACCCCGCAGCCTTGATCAGGCGTTCGGCGGCGGCGCGCGCCTCCGCGGTGATTTCGGCGCCCGCGAGCATACGGGCGATCTCCTCGCGGCGTTTGTCGGCGGCGACCTCGGCCACGCGGGTGGCGACGCGCTTGCCTTTGTCGAGCGCGCCCTTGCTGATGAGATAGTGCCGGTCCGCACGCGCGGCCACCTGCGGCGCGTGCGTCACCGCGATCACCTGCGCCCGGCGGCCGAGCCGCGCCAGCCGCACGCCGATGGCGTCCGCCACCGCTCCGCCGGCGCCGGTGTCCACCTCGTCGAAGATGAGCGTCGACGCCGAGCCGCGGTCGGCCAGCACCACCTTGAGCGCCAACAGGAAGCGCGCGAGCTCGCCGCCGGAAGCGACCTTCATCAGCGGCCCCGGCCGGGTGCCCGGGTTGGTCTGCACCCAGAATTCGATCCGATCGATGCCGTGCGGCCCTCCCTCCTCCGGCTCGCTCGCGATCTCGGTTACAAATTTCGCGCGTTCGAGCTTGAGCGGCTTGAGCTCGTCGTTGACGGCGCTGTCGAGGCTTTCGGCCGCCGTCTTGCGCTCGCGCGACAGCGCGGCGGCGGCTTCGCGGTAGTTGGCGTCGGCCGTGCGCGCGGCGGCTTCGAGCGCGGCGAGGCGCTCGGCGCCGGCATCGATGAGGCCGAGGTCGGCGGCGTAGCGGGCAGCAAGCGCATTGAGCCCATCGACCGGGACATTGTATTTGCGAGCCGCCGCCCGCAGCGCGAACAAGCGCTCCTCGATCCGTTCGAGTTCGCCCGGATCGCGGTCGGCCTCCCGCAGCGCCGCCTCGAGATGCCCGCGCGCGTCATCGAGCGCGGCGAGCGCGGCATCGAGCGCCTTCACCGCCGGCTCGATCAGCGCCGGAGCCTGCGCCGTGCGACGCTCGAGCCGGCGCACGGCGGCCGACAGCATCGGCACGGGGGATTGTGCGCCGGCCACCGCCTCACGGGCATCGCGCAGGTCGCCGGCAACCTTCTCCGCCTGCATCATGACGGCGCGCTTGTCGGCGAGCATGGTTTCTTCCGACGGCTCGGGAGCAAGCCGCTTGAGCTCCTCGACCGCGTGGCGGAGAAAATCCGCCTCGCGCTGCGCCCGCTCGACCTCGGCGCGATGGGTCGCCACCGCGCCCGCCCGCGCCCGCCGCTCGTTCCAAAGCCGCTCGACCTCATTGGCCTTGCCGTCGAGGGCACCAAAGGCATCGAGCAGGCGGCGGTGCGCGCCCGTATCCACCAGCGCGCGCTCGTCGTGCTGGCCGTGGATCTCGACCAGCGCCGCGCCCAGCGCTTTCAGGGTCTGCGCGCTCAGCGGCTGGTCATTGACGAAGGCGCGCGTGCGGCCGTCGGCGAACTGCACGCGCCGCAGAATCAGCTCGTCTTCGGCCGGAATGTCGTTTTCGGCCATGAGCGCGCGCACCGGGTGGCCGGAGGGCAGCTCGAAGGCCGCGGTGACCTGGCCCTGCTCGGCACCCTGGCGCACGAGCGTGACGTCGCCGCGCGCGCCGAGCGCAAGGGCAAAGGCATCGAGCAGGATGGATTTGCCGGCACCGGTCTCCCCGGTGAGCACGGACAGACCGGAGGCGAAGTCGATATCGAGCCGATCGATGAGGACGATGTCGCGAATCGAGAGCCGGGCCAGCATGACGACTGTCCTTGCCTTTCGCTTGGCGGCGGACGCGGAGGTTTACCCGATACCCCGTTGCAGCCCGCCCCCAAATGGGCGGTGGACCATGCACTCGAGGCGATGAATGCTTGCCGCAGTGGAACTCGAACTCGGCCCGAGCTACGCACTGCAAGCGCCGCAAGTTGGGTGGAGGCGACTTGCAGTGTCAAGCCCGGACACGACGATGTGGGAAAACGATTTCGGCGCGATGTCTAGAATTTGCCCGAGGCCAATTTCGCGAATGCTTGGCTGATCCAGTGGCCCTTGTTCTCGTTCGGCTCAACGCCCCTCGACTGCATCAGCGCATAGGCGTCCTTGTACCAGCGGCTTTCGGGGAAGTTGTGGCCGAGCACCGCGGCCGAAGTCTGCGCCTCCTCCACGATACCGAGCGCCATATAGACCTCGGTGAGCCGCAGCAGGGCTTCCTCGACGTGGCGCGTCCTCTGGTAGCGCGTCACCACTACCTTGAAGCGATTGATGGCGCCGACGTAGTTGTGCGTATTTTGCAGTTGACGCCCAATATCCATTTCCTTGCCGGCCAACTGGTCGCGCGCAACCTCGATCTTGCGCTTGGCGGCGATGGCATATTCGGACTCGGGATATTTGCGCACCACCTCTTCGAGGGCTTGCATCGCCTTGTCGGTGCGATCCTGGTCGCGCGAGATTTCGGGCATCTGATCGAAATAGGACGAGCCAATGAGGAACTGCGCGTAGGCCGCATCCGGACTTCCCGGATGCAGCGTGACGTAGCGGCGGGCGGTATTGATGCAATCGTCATAGGCGTTGGCCTGGTAATAGGCGAAGGCCGACATGATCAGCGACTTGCGCGCCCACTCCGAATAGGGGTGTTGGCGGTCGACCTCTTCGAACTTCTTGGCCGCGCCCTTGGCGTCCTTCTTGGTGTTCAGAAGGTAGAGGCCCTCGTTGTAGAGCTTGTCCGCGGGCTCCTCGGGGGCGACCGTGTCCTTGTCGAACAGGCTGCAGGCGCCGAGCGCGAGCGCCACCAGCGCAAGGGCAGCGAACCGCCCGGCCGCGCGCGCGCAGCTTTCAACACCGATGATGACTGAACGCCCAGCCATGGATCGGATGAATCCCGTCCCCGACGCGAGGTTCAACCGGTTTCCCCCTTATGCCCCCGTCGCCGCCAATAATCCCCGTTCCCCCAAGCAAATAGGCCGCCATTCCGCCCGGAATGTGGCAGACGAACCGGTTCCAGAGGCTTGCGCTTTAAGACATTTCTGGCCCGAAGGCCGGCGCCAGGCGGGAGGCCATCTCGGCATGGCCGGGTATGGGCCGCGGCATCACGCCTTCGACCCAGGTCCAGGCGCTTGTATCCGACATCAGGGCACAGACCAGCGCATGGTTGAGCTTGTGGCCGCCACGCACCGACCGGTAAGTGCCGAGCAAGGGCCCGCCCGCCAGGGCCAGATCGCCGACCGCGTCCAATACTTTGTGGCGGACGAACTCGTCGGGGAAACGCATGCCCTCCGGATTGAGAATGCGGTTGTCGCTGACGACGAGCGTGTTCTCGAGCGAGGCGCCGAGCGCGTAGCCCGCGTTCCACAACGACGCCACGTCGCGCATGAAGCCGAAGGTACGCGCGCGCGCGATGTCGCGGCGGAACGTTTCAGGCTTCACGTCGATCGCCAACGCTTGACGCCCGATGAGCGCGTGCTCGAATTCGATCTCCGCCTCGACGCGGAAGCCGCGGGGATTGGGCCGTATCTCTCCGAACACATCTCCCTTCGTCACCCGCACCGGCTTGAGGACCCTGATATGACGGCGGGGCTGATCGAGCGTCTCGAGACCCACCGCGTCGATCGCCGCGACAAACGGGGCCGCGCTGCCATCCATGATCGGCGCTTCGGGACCGTCGATTTCGACGACAGCGTTGTCGACGCCGAGGCCGGCGAGCGCGGCCAATACGTGCTCGGCGGTGGATACCAGCGGCCCGGAGGCGTCGCCGAGCACGGTGGCGAATTCGGTAGCGGTGACCGCGCTCATGTCGGCCGGGATCTCACGCTCCTGCCACCCTTCGACATGCGTGCGGATGAAGCGTAACCCCATGTCGGCGTCGGCCGGATGCAACGTCAGCGTGACCGGTAAACCGGAATGGATGCCGACCCCACACAACGCGGTGTGATCGCGAAGCGTCGTCTGCTTGGCGACTTTCATAGTCCCGTCCCAGCCACTCCCGCCGCCGCGCGTCAAACGCAACGCGGCGGACTCGATTAGACGGGCGACGTCGGCCGCATTCCTGCCATCGGTAAGGCTGTACGAAACCCGCGGGCAAGGATTCCGGCCGCGTTTGTCCCCCGACAAAAACCCCTTTGACGGTGGAAGCTTAGCGATGGTCGGGCGGAAGGCCAACTCACGCTTTTTTACCGACTGTTACCGCTGGACGGCCGCAATCACGCCTGCCGCTGCTCGCAGGTCGCGCACGCCGGGCGCGCTGCCGCTTCCTTGGGCAGTGTGAACCGATTCGCGGCACCCGTCAGCGTTGCCGCCGTATCGAGGGCTTGGAGAATTAATCTTTGAATTCAAATACGTGGGTCGGTCGGCACCCGCTGCCGGCAGTCCCGGCGACTCGCACCGGAACTGCCGACGGGCGCACAAGTCAATTGGCTTGCCGACGCAGGAACGCCGGGATGTCGAGTTGATCTTCC
>JBKOXY010000401.1:0-8310 GCA_046725125.1 Pseudomonadota bacterium
CTTTGGCAACGGCCGACTGGGCCCCGCCGCCCATTACTGCGACGGGCTCGCCCGTTACCACGAACTGCCCCAAGTCAACGGATATCCGTTCCATCCCAGCGAGCAAGACATGATATCCGCCGCCGGCATTAAGGATCAAGAGTTGGCCATAATTGCGGAAAGGGCCGGCGTAAACCACCCATCCATCGCACGGAGCCGTGATTTGGCCCCCAGGGCGGGCGGCGATCGATACGCCCTTTTCGGTGCCGCCGAGGCCGTCCGCGGCGCCAAATTCCCTGATTCGGGCGCCATTGACTGGCAGCGGCAGCACTCCCTTGGCCGCAGCAAAGGCGATGGCCGGGCTCAGCCGCCCCGGATCCTTGAGCGCGGCAAGGTCCGGCCTCCCGCTCGAGGCCTTCCCGTCCTCGCTCGAGCGGGCCGCCGCCCGCGCGGCGCGGGAGGCAGTGTCGAGACCCCGTTCGAGCTTGACGATCAGCTGATTGAGATTTTCCGCCTGACGCGCCAGCTCCGCGGCGCGTTGGCGTTCATCGCTGAGGGCCTGTTCCGCCTCCGCCGAGCGTTTTTGACGCTCGTCGATGAACAGGGACAGACGCTGGCGCTCGTCCGCCAGCACGAACAGATCCCGGGCAAGACGGTCGCGCTCGGCGGCAATCTGCTGGCGCAGCCGCACGAGCTCGGCGAGGTCGGCCGCCAGCACCTCGGTTTGCTGTCGCATCTCGGGCAGGACCGCGCCCAGCAGCATCGCGGAGCGCACCGATTGCAGCGCGTCTTCGGCCCTGATCAAGAGGCCGGGCGGCGCCTGCCGGCCGATCCGCTGCAATGCCGCCAGCACCTCCGCGATCATGCCGCGCCGCTGTTCCAATGAGGCCCGCAACGCCTGCTCCCGGTCGTCGAGCGGTTCGAGGCGCTCCTGCGTTTGGGCGATCCGCTCTTCCACGCTCACCACGCGGGACGCGGTGTCGATGATCTGCTGATTAAATTTGCGCCGGTCGTCGCCGATCGATTCGATCTCCCGCTTGAGCCGCGCCTCGTTCTCGAGCGTTCTGCGCTGCTCGGCGCGGAGCGCTTCCAACTCCTGGTCGCGTGCTTTGAGAGCATCGAGACTTGCGGGCGGGGTGTCGGCGGGCGCTTGCGAGGGCGCGCGCGGCGCCTGGGCCGACGCGGCGATGAGCCCGAGCGGCAACACTCCCACCACCGCCAGCATCAGCGAACGGAGATTGACCGGAGAGGGCAAGGCGACGCGCATCAATTCGTTCTGTGCAAAAACGGTTCCACCGGAATACATAGCTATGATTGGCACCGGATTAAGACGAGGGGCAAGGCTTTCGCCATTGGCGGACGCGTAACGGCTCGATTTTCTTTCTTTTTTACGCCGGAAGGGGTCGATCACGCGCGATGATAGGGATGCCCGGCCAGGATGGTAACGGCGCGATAAAGCTGCTCCAGGAGCATGATCCGAATGAGCTGATGCGGCCAGGTCGCCGCGCCGAAAGCAATGGCAAGGTTCGCCTTTTCGCGTAGGCTGGGCGCAAGCCCGTCGGCAGCCCCGATGATGAACACGACCGCGGGCTTGTCCTGCCGTTGCCAATCCTGCAGCCGGCCGGCGATCACGGCGCTGCTCATGTTCTCGCCGCGCTCATCCAAAATCACCGTGACAGCGCGGTCGGGCACGATATTGGCGATGGCGATCGATTCTTCGAGCCTGCGCCGGGCGACATCGCCGGCGCGGCTCTCCTTGATCTCGACGATGTCGAAGGCGCTCAAACCGGCGCTGCGACCGGCGTCAGCCGCGCGTTTGCGATAGCGCTCGGCAAGCTCGCGCTCTGGACCTTGCTTCAACCGGCCGACGGCGGCGACCACGATGCGCATGCGTGACGATACGCATGGACCGCACGCCGGCTCAAGCCGCTAACGGATTGCGTCAGCGGCGCTCAACTTGCCCGCCGCCCATGCGGTCGAACCGGCGCCCACATCTTCTCCAGATTGTAGAAGGCGCGGACTTCCGGCCGAAAGACATGGACGATGACGTCGCCGGCGTCGATCAGCACCCAGTCGCAGTGCGGCATGCCTTCCACCCGCGCGTCAGGCAAGCCGGCGGTGGCGAGGTCTTCCAGCACGCGATCCGCGACCGAGCCCACATGGCGGTTCGACCTGCCGGAGGTCACAACCATGGTGTCTGCGATCGTCGATTTGCCGGTGAGATCGATGGTGACGGTGTCCTCAGCCTTCATGTCGTCGAGGCGGGCGAGGACCAGGCGAAGAATCTCCTCAGCGTCAGGTCGCACCTTGGAGATGGGTTCGGCGGCGCGATGAGCGCCAGCGCGAGAGAGTACGGGTGTTGGCAGGGCTTCCTTTCCTTTCGCTGCATCACCGCCCCGCGCGAAGCAGGGCAACCGTAAGATAGGCACGGCCGGTTAACGGTTTCAACCGGCCGCCGTTCCACAATCTCCATACTGTGGCGCTTTGGCATCACCTTTATGACGGGCGGCACGTAGCGCCGTCGACGACAACGGCGACTTCAGGCCATGGAGGTAAATCCAGGCCGGGGGCTTGCGGTTGGGCAGAGATTTCGCCGCCGCCTCTGGGATGCGCGCCCGCGCCAGCGCCTGGCCCGCGGGGCTGGCACTGGCGTAGAGGCTGGGTCCGAGCCGGTCGACCACCGCGATCGGCACCATGGCGGCGATGCCACGCCACCTCTGCCAGCGGTGGAAGCTGCGCAGATTGTCCGCGCCCATGATCCAGACGAAGCGCACGCCGGGACAGTGGCGGCGCAAGTAGGCGATGGTCTGATAGGTATACCGCGTGCCGATCTGCGCTTCCAAGCCGCTGATGTCGATGCGCGGATGGTGCACGAGCGCCTTGGTGGTGATGATGCGCTCTGCGAGCGGGCCAAGCCCGCGGGTGTCTTTGAGCGGGTTGCCCGGCGTCACCAGCCACCAGACCCGGTCGAGATCGAGCCGCTTCATGGCGATCAAGCAGGCGCCGAGATGCGCCTCGTGCGGCGGATCGAACGTGCCGCCGAATAAACCGATGCGCATCCCCGGGGCATGGGGAGGGAGCACGATGCGTGCCGCGGCCGCTTTACCCTCTTCCCTTGCGGGAGCGGGCCGCACCTGCACGAGCGGAGTTTTCACGGTCTGATCTGCCCCGAGCCGCGCACGCGATACTTGAAGCTGGTCAACTGCTCGACGCCCACAGGCCCGCGCGCATGGAAGCGGCCGGTGGCGATGCCGATCTCGGCGCCGAAGCCGAACTCGCCGCCATCGGCGAATTGGGTCGAGGCGTTGTGCAACACGATCGCGGAATCGACCTCGTTGAGGAATTTTTCCGCCGCCGCATGATCTTCCGTCACGATCGAGTCCGTGTGGTGTGAGCCGAAGCGCTCGATATGCTCGATCGCGGCATCCACACCGTCGACCACCTTGGCGGAGATGACAGCGTCGAGATATTCGGTCGACCAGTCCTCCTCGCTCGCCGGCTTCACGCGGCGATCGACCGCGCGCGTGGCCTCGTCGCCGCGCACCTCGCAACCGGCTTCGAGCAGCATGGTGACGAGCGGCTTGAGGTGCGTCGACGCGACCGCGCGGTCGACGAGCAGCGTCTCGGCTGCGCCGCAGACGCCGGTGCGCCGCATCTTGGCATTGAGCAGGATCGTACGCGCCATGTCGAGCTTCGCCGCCCTGTCCACATAGACGTGGCAAATGCCCTCGAGATGCGCGAACACCGGCACGCGCGCCTCCGTCTGCACGCGCGCGACCAGGCTCTTGCCGCCGCGCGGGACGATGACGTCGATCGTGCCGTCGAGGCCCGCGAGCATCATCCCGACGGCGGCGCGCTCGCGGGTCGGCACCAGGGCGATCGCAGCCTCGGGCAGCGACGCCCTGCGCATCCCCTCGAGCAGCGCGGCGTGAATCGCTTGGTTCGAGCGGTAACTCTCCGAGCCGCCGCGCAGGATGGCGGCATTGCCGGCCTTGAGGCACAGCGCGGCCGCATCGGCGGTGACGTTCGGCCGGCTCTCGTAGATGATGCCGACGACGCCGATCGGCACGCGCACGCGCTCGATGGTCATGCCGTTCGGCCGCGTCCAGCGCTCCGTGACCGCGCCGACCGGATCGGCGAGGGCGCGCACGACGTCGAGTCCGTCGGCCATGGCGGTAATCCGCCGTTCGTCGAGCGCCAGGCGGTCGACGAAGGCCGCCGTGGCGCCGGCGGCCTTCGCCTCGGCCACATCCTTGGCATTGGCGGCGAGGATGTCCGCCTGGCGCGCGCGGATCGCCGCGGCGCTCGCCGCGAGCGCGCTGTCCTTCTGCGCCGTGGGCGCGAGCGCGAGCATGCGCGCGGCGCTTTTCGCCCGCCGGCCCATCTCGTGCATCAGGGCGGCGATGTTGGAGCCTTCCACGGTCTTGAGCGGCGCGGCCATGGCGAAATCCATGTTCTGAGCATTTCTCCTACCATGTTCGCGGCAACCCCGCGAGGCCGCCCTTGTTGCCGCGTTCCCTTGGTAAATGTAATGACGGCAGGACGGGGACGATGGGCCGACAGATGAAGCTCAAAGATCAGGTTGCGATCGTGACTGGCGCCGGACGCAATATCGGCGAGGAGATCGCCAAGCTGTTCGCCGCCGAGGGCGCCAAGGTTGCGATCGTCGACGTCGACAAGCCGCGGAGCGAGCGCGTCGTGGGCGCGATCAGGGGGGCGGGCGGCGAGGCCGAACTGTTCATCGCCGACGTCTCCAAGGGCAGCGACGTCGCCGCGGTGGTCAAGGCGGTGGTCGACCGCTTCGGCCGCATCGATATTCTGGTCAACAACGTCGCGATCTCCGACAACAAGCACATTTTCGACATCACCGAGGAGGAGTGGGACCGGGTGCTGGCGGTTACGCTCAAGAGCCAGTTCCTCATGGGTAAGCACGTCGCCCAGCAGATGGCGGCGCAGGGCACGGGTGGGCGGATCGTCAATATCGGCTCGACCTCCGGCTTCATGGGCAGAAGCCGCGCCGTCGCCTATTCGGCTGCGAAGGGCGGCGTTGCGAATTTGACGCGCGCCATGGCGGCGCAACTTGCGCCGCACAAAATCAGGGTGAATGCGATCGTGCCGAACAAGATCGGCTCGCCGGTCGGCAAGGACGAGTTCGATCCCACGCGACCGGTGCCGAACATGGCCAAGCGGCCGGGCCAGCCGCTGGAGGCCGCCAAGGCGGTGCTGTTCCTGGCGAGCGAGGATTCCTCGTTCGTCTACGGCGCCAATCTGTTCGTCGACGGCGGCGTCTCGGCGATGGATTTGTCGTGACCATCCCTGGGTCCCGTCCACTTCGGCGCATTCGTCGCCTTGATGCGGCGCGCGTCCTTGACCAATTCCTTGATTGCGCCGGTGATCGGCAGCGACAGGCCGGCCTTGTCGGTCAGGTCGGCGACGATCTGCATATCCTTGAGCGCCCAGGTGAAGGAGATCCTGTCCCATTCCTTGAGCGCATCGGAGGCGCCTGAGCTCATCAGCAATGCCGCGCGCAGCTTGCCGAGATCGATCCCGGTGGTCTCGGCCAGCCGGCCCGCTTCCAGCAAGCCCACGGCATTGATCCAGAGCAGCAGGTTGTTCATGGTCTTGCCGACTTGGCCGTGGCCGACCTCGCCGAGATGGGCATAGTCGGAGCAAAAGCAGCCGTAGACCGCGCGTCCGCGCTCGACCACGTCGGGTTTGCCGCCAACGAGCGCGAGCAGCGTTCCTTCATCGGCGGCGAAGCGGCCACGGCAGATCGGCGCATCGAGAATGGCGACGCCCGCCGCGCGCGCGCGCTCATCGAGCGCCTTGACGGTGTCGGGCCTGGCGGTCGAGGAGACCGCGATGACCGCGCCGGGCGCAAGATCGGCGAGCAACCCGTCCGTCCCGAGCACGACTTGATTGACTTCGTCGTCATAGCCGACGCCGATGATCACGAAATCGGCCGCGCGCGCGACCTCGGCCGGAGTCTTGGCGGTGGCGGCGCCGGCATCGCGCGCCTCGGCCAGTCGTTTGTCGTCGACATCACAGGCGGTCACCTGGTAGCCGTGCTTGACGAGATGCTTGAGCATCGCAAGCCCCATGCGCCCAACGCCCACGATGCCGACGCGCTCCTTCTTCCCGGTCGTCATTGGTGTCCTCTGTGCGTCGTAGATGCTCGTCGTCATGCCCTGCGATGGAGACTATACCTTCGCCTTGAGCATGGCAGCGAGCGGCTTGGCGGCATCGGCGAGCTCGCCGGCATCGACCGGCACTCCGCGCTCGATCAGCCGCCGCGCCACCGCCATGTCCCGCTGCGCATTGATGCCCAACGCGTGCGCGAGGCGAGCGCCGTCGAGCTCGAACATGAGCGCGGCAGGTGCGTCGAGCGGCCGGCGCACGCGCGCGCTCGGATGCGCGACCGGCCAACCCACGCCTTGAATATACATGTCGTGTTGCTCCGACCAGAACGAGGGTGCGACCTTGTAGACGACATCGCCACCGGCCGCATTGCGGCCAGCGATCGCGCCGTGCTCCTGGGCATGGCGCCAGTTCTCCAGCCGCACCGGTCCGTGCGGTCCGGGAAAGCGCGCGCAGTCGCCGGCCGCGAAGATCGCCGCATCGCTGGTGCGGGCATGGTCGTCGACGATGATGCCGTCTTGCGTGGCGAGCCCCGCGGCCTTCGCCAGCCGATCGTCGGGCGCGACGCCGGTCCCGACCACGATGATATCCGCTGCGATCGTATCGCCGGTCCCGGTGTCGACCGCGAGCCGGCCGTCAGGCAATTCGCGCGGAGCGGACACGGTGGTGCCGACGCGGATATCGACGCCGCGGGCGCGGTGACGCTCGTGGATCAGCGCGGAGATCTCCGCCTTGCAGACGCGCGCGAGGATGCGCGGCGCGATCTCGACCACGGCTGTCTTGACGCCGAGCTCCGCGGCGGACGCCGCCACTTCCAGCCCGATCAGCCCGCCGCCGATAACGAGGAGCGATCCGCCTTGATGCAGACGCGCCTTGAGCGCGCGCGCCTCCGCCTCGGTGCGCAGATAATAAATGCCATTCCGCCCCGCCGGGAACATCGGCAGATCGCGATTGATCGAGCCGGTGGCGAGCACGAGCGCGTCGTAGCCGATGCGCTCGCCCGCTTCGGTGATCACCGCGTGCGCGCTGCGATCGATCGCCTTCACCGGCGCGCCGAGCTTGAGGCACACACCGCTTCCGGAAACGCCCTTCGGGCCGGCAATCGGGGCGTCATGGGGCATCGCCTTTCCCATGAGCACGGCCTTCGACAGCGGCGGCTTCTCGTACGGCTCCTGCCGCTCGTCGCTGAGCAAGACGACCTCGGCGGCGGCGTCCTGCTGCTTGGCCGCCAGCGCCGCTGCGACGCCCGCCGGGCCGCCGCCGACAACGACGATCTTGCGCACCGCATTCATGCGCCGACTCCGTTCTGTGCGCGCTGCGCGAATTATTGACACGTCCGCGACACTGCGCCTAGATGCTGCGGAACAATGGTCCATGGAGCGGAACGAGGCGCACGGCCTCCGCCTTGGCGCTTACTCCGATGGCGAGAAAGAAAGCAGCCGGCAAGACCGACGGGCGCGGACGGCGCGAGCGGCTGTCCTCGGTCGCGACCGCGATTCGACTGCTCAAGGCGTTCTCGGAGGACGAGGTCGAAATCGGCATCAGCGCGCTTGCGCGGCGCCTCGGGCTGGCGAAGAGCACCGTCCATCGGCTCGCGGTCACGCTGGTGTCGGAGGGCTTGCTGGAGCAGAATCGGGAGAACGGCAAGTACCAGCTCGGGATCGCGCTCTTCCGGCTCGGCGCGCTGGTGCGCCGGCGCATGAACGTCTCCAACGAAGCGCGGCCCTACCTCTACGATCTGCGCGAAAAAATCAACGAGAGCGTGCATCTCGCGATCCTCGACGAGACCGAGATCATGTACGTCTACAATCTCGAGGGCACCCATGCGATCCGCATGCGCTCCGATATCGGCGTGCGCAAGCCCGCCTATTGCACGGCCGAAGGACAGGCGATCCTCGCCTTTCAGCCGAATGACGTGGTCGATCGCGTGATCGAGGCTGGCCTCAAGCCGCGCACGCCGAAGACCATCACCAGCGCGGAGAAATTCGTCAAAGCGCTCGGCGCCACACGCCAGCGCGGCTGCGCCATCGAGGACGAGGAGAGCGAGATCGGCATGGTGTGCATCGCCGCGCCCATTCGCGACGACAGCGGCGACGTGGTCGCGGCGGTGGGCATCGCCGGACCGCAGACGCGGCTGTCGAAAAAATCGATCGCGGCCGTCATGCCGCACGTGATCGCAACGGCGGATTTGGT
>JBKOXY010000311.1:0-3730 GCA_046725125.1 Pseudomonadota bacterium
CGCCTGCGACAGCGGGCAAGACGCCGATGATCGCATTGGCGAGATGGACCAGCGCGACTAGCACGATCAGCATGGCGCAGATGTTGAGCAGGAGTTCGAGGCCGGCGGCGGTACCTCGCACGATCGCGTCCATGGTGCTCGATGCGACTTTTGCCACCTCGACCCGCTCGCCGCCGGTGCGTTGGTCGATGCGCTCCGGCACCATGATCAGGCTGACGAGGATGGCGGCCGGCGCCCCCATCACCGAGGCGATGACGAAATGCGCCGCGGCATCGGGAATGATCGGGCCGAGCAGGGTGGCGTAGATCACCAGAACCGTGCCGGCGATGCCGGCCATGCCGCCGGTCATCACGATGAACAGCTCGCTGCGGGTGAGGCTTGCCAGATAAGGCCGGATAAACAGCGGCGCCTCGACCATGCCGAGAAAGATATTGGCTGCGGTCGAGAGCCCGACCGCGCCGCCGACCTTGAGCGTGCGCTCGAGCAGCCAGGAAAAGCCGTGCACGATCGGCGGCAGGATGCGCCAATGGAACAAGAGCGTGGTCAACACGCTCATCACCAGCACGACCGGCAAGGCCTGCAGTGCCAGCACGAATTCCGCCCCGGGCACCTTGAGCTCGTAGGGAAGTTGACCGCCGCCGAGATAGCCGAAAACGAAGGAGGTGCCGGCCCTGCTTGCCGCGGCGATGGCATCGACGGCGTCGTTGATCGCCGCGAACGCGCGCGTGGCGCCCGGGACTTTGAGCAGGATCGCCGCCGTAACGAAGGTCACCAGCAGCGCGACGGCGGCCTGCGTCCATGCCACGCCGCGGCGGTCTTCGCTGACGATCCAGGCAATGGCGAGCAGGGCGAAGATGCCGAACGCCGATTGGAGATTTTGCATTGCCCCTCTTCGTCAAGTGCGGCTTGACAGCGCCGGTGAAGTGAATCCGACTTGCGGCGTTACCTTAAGGAAGACTCCGCTCCCCAAGTCCTGTTGCAAGGCGATGAAAAATGCGCCACGCAATACCGGCGGTCAACGGAGGCGGTGAATGAGGCGCATTCGCTTCGATTTCGGCACGCTCACGCTCGACGCCGAGTTGCTCGATACGCCAACGGCGCGCGCGCTCGCGGCAGCGCTGCCGATCTCGTCATCGGCGCTGACCTGGGGCGAGGAGGTCTATTTCGAGATCCCGGTCAAAGTCGCCGCGGAGAAGGACGCGCGCGCCGTGGTCACGCCCGGCGAGGTCGCCTATTGGCCCGGTGGCCACGCGATCGCGCTCGGCTTCGGCCGCACCCCGATCAGCCGCGGTGACGAAACGCGGCTGGCGAGCCCATGCAACATTTTCGCCAAGGCCATCGGCAACGTGAAGGCGCTGGCGAAGGTGAGAGCAGGGACGAAGGTTAAGGTGACCTTGATCGGCTAGCGCGGCCAAGCTCCCGCGCAAGCGCAACGCTGCCGCCATCGCCGACCCTGCTAGCGCGGCCACGCGTAGAACCGCCCGACGCGCCGGCGGCTTCACCCCCGCCCGACGAACGGCATTAGGTTTGCCATAACCGTCATGAACAGAACATTGGTGTCGAGCGGAAGATTGACCATGTAGATCACGGCCCGGCCGACGTCGTCGGCGTTCATGCGCGGCTCGACCGCCATGCGGCCGTCCGCCTGCATCACGCCTTGGCCTTGCACCATGCGTTCGGTCAGCGGGGTCGCCGCGTTGCCGATATCGATCTGTCCACAGGCGATGTTGTAGCCGCGGCAATCGAGCGCAGTCGATTTGGTGAGCCCGGTCACCGCGTGCTTGGTCGCGGTATAGGCGACCGAACGCGGGCGCGGGGCGTGCGCGGAGATCGAGCCGTTGTTGATGATGCGGCCGCCACGCGGGTCCTGCGCCTTCATGATCTTGATCGCTTCCTGCGTGCACAGGAACATGCCAGTGAGGTTGGTATCGACGACCTGTTTCCAGGTCTCGTAAGGCAAGTCCTCGAGCGGCACCGCCGGCGCGCCGATGCCGGCGTTGTTGAAGAGGACGTCGAGGCGGCCGAAAGTCTCCTTGGTCTTGGCGAACAGCGCCTTGATCGCCGCCGGATCGCTCACGTCGGTGGGAACGACGAGGCTTTTTGCGCCGCTCGACTTGCCCTCGCTCGCCGCCTCCTCCAGCTTGTCTTTTCGCCGTCCGGCGAAGACGGCGGCGTAGCCCTCCTTCATCAGCGCCAGCGCAACCGCCTTGCCGATGCCGGTACCGGCGCCGGTGACCACAGCGACCTTTTGCAACGCAGCCATCAGGGGATCCTCCTCGCGGCTCAAATCGTTCGTCGAAGACTAGTGCCGCGAACCCGAAGTTCGCACACATTGTGCGGCACGGATAGTTGCGAACTTCGGGTTCAAAAGCGGCACTAGAATCATAGAGTGGCTAGTGTCCCTTTGATTCCGAAGTTCGCATCATGGGGCGCTGCAAGGGTTTGCGAACTTCGGAATCAAAGGGACACTAGTCGCTTGCCACGGCACCAGGCCGATTTCGGCCGCGCCTTCAGCGGATGTTCTTGTACGGCGGGCGGGGAATTCCGGCGTGAGCGGCCCGCAGCGCCGCCGACCAGCGTTCGCGCAGGTCGTGGAAATACGGCTCCCCCGGTTCGATCCGAAAGTTGAGCTCGGCGTCGCAGACGTCGCGCCGTGCGATCAGAAGGTCGATCGGCAGGCCGACGCTGAGATTCGAGCGCATGGTGGAATCGACCGAGACCAGTCCGACCTTGAGCGCATCGTAAAGATCTATGTCGTAGGTGATGGCGCGATCCAGCACCGGCTTGCCATATTTGTGCTCGCCGATCTGCAGATAGGGCGTGTCCTGGGTGCATTCGATGAAATTGCCGGCGGCGTAAAGCATGAACAGCCGCGGCCGCTCGCCCTTGATCTGCCCTCCGAGCAGGAATGAGACGTCGAATTTCACCTCCGAGGCTTCGAGCGCCTTGCCCTCGATGTCGTAAAGCTGGCGGACAATATGACCGACGCGCTGCGCCGCCTGAAACATGGTGGGCGCGTTCATCAGCGTTTCGGTCTCGCCGGTCTCGGGATTTTCCCAGCCCTCCCGCAGGATGCTGACCACCGATTGGCTGATGGACAGGTTGCCCGCCGAGGCGATCGCCATGATGCGCTGGCCGGGGCGGATTAAGACGTGGAGCTTGCGGAAGGTCGCAATGTTGTCGACGCCGGCGTTGGTGCGGGTGTCGGCGAACATGACGAGACCATCGCGCACCAGGATGCCACAGCAATACGTCATGACGTTCGACGCGCTCCTACCAAGCGGCCTTATATACCGATCCTGGTGGCAAACCCGCAATGCGCTTCGTCAATTCTGCCTACATCAGATATTGCTCGGTGATGGCGGCGCCGAGGCGGTTGTTGTTGTCGATGAATTCGCTGATGAATTCGTGCATTCCCTGCTGGAAAATCTCGTCCATGCGGCTGTTCTCGAGCCGGGCGCGCACCGTGCGCGCATGGCGCTGGGCCGGCCCCTGGTGGCCGTAGGCGCGGGCGATGTGGTCGAGGTAGAGCACCAGGTTCTCGTAGCAGCTCGCGAGCGAGCGCGGCATTTCATCGCGCAGGATCAGTAGGTCGGCGATCAGCCAAGGCTTCACGCTCTCGCGATAGACCCAGTGATAGGCGGTCAGCGCCGACACCGAGCGCAGGATTGCCGACCACTGGAAATAGTCGAGCGGCCCGCCGACGCGCTCGTGCGCCGGCAGCAGCATG
>JBKOXY010000240.1:0-4586 GCA_046725125.1 Pseudomonadota bacterium
GCGGGTGAGAATGGTGCGCAGGTCGTGCGAAACCCCCGCCAGCATGGCGGTGCGCTGCTCCAGCGCGCGCTCGATGCGGCGCTTCATCTCGATGAAGGCGACCGCCGCGCGGCGAACCTCGCGCGCGCCGCGCGGGCGGAAGTCGGGGACTTCGCGCCCCTTGCCGAAGCTTTCGGCGGCGTCCGCGAGCCGCAGAATCGGCCGGATCTGGTTGCGCAGGAACAGCACCGCCACCGTAATCAGCACCAGCGAGGTGCCGACCATCCAGGCCAGGAAGATGTGCGAGTTGGAGACGTAAGCGGCACGGCGCGGCGCAAACACGCGCATCACCGCATTGTCGAGCTTGATGCGGATCTCGAGCAGCGCCGAGCGCCCGACGGTGTCGATCCAGAACGGCCGGCCGATCTGCTTCCTCACCTCCTCCGACAGCGCCTGGTCCACCAGCGAGAAAAACGGCTTCGGCCCCGGCGGCGGCAGCTCGGTGACCGGCAGAAAGTCGACGACCAGACCGAGCTTGTCCTGCGCGATGCGGCGCAGCTGCGCGTGGTCCTGCGGAAAGACCTTGTCGATCTCGATCAAGGTGGCGATGTCCTGCACCACGCCGCCGGAGAGCCGTTGCGTGACCAGGTTGTAGTGCCGCTCCATGAACATGAACGCGACGACCGACTGCAGCACCACCATGGGCGCGATGATGATCAACAGGGCGCGCGCATAGAGGCCCTTCGGCATGACGCCTTTGAGCGTGGCGCTGGTGCGGTCATAGAACTCGTAGCCGCGGTCGGCGGCCGAGCGCAGCGCGGCCAGGCTTGGGCGCAGCGCGGTCAAGTTCGAGCGCAGCGCGGTCGGGCTCGGGCGCAGCGCGGTCAGGCTCGAGCGCAGCGCGGTCAAGTTCGAGCGCAGCGCGGTCAGGCTCGAGCGCAGCGCGGCGACGCCGACGTCGAGCGTGGTCATGGCGCCGTCACCAGCCGGTATCCGATGCCGCGCACGGTCTGCACCAGCAACGGGTTGGCCGGATCGTGTTCGATCTTGCGGCGCAAGCGGTTGACCTGCACGTCGACGGCGCGCTCCCCGGTTGCGCCGTCATTGCCGGCGAGCGTCTGCCGCGGCACCGTCTCGCCGGGAGTCGCGGCAAGCAGGCGCAGCATGTCGCGCTCGCGATCCGTGAGCCGCACGATCTCCTCGCCGCGCTTGAGCTCACCGCGCGCGAGATGGAAGCGGAAGTCGCCGAAGCGCACCGATTCCACCGCCGGAGCCGTGGCCGGGCGGGCGCGCCGCAAAATGCTGGCGATGCGCAGCGAAAGCTCTCTCGGCTCGAACGGCTTGCTCACGTAGTCGTCGGCGCCGATGGTCAGACCCTCGATGCGGCTCTGCGCTTCGTCACGCGCGGTCAGCATGATGATCGGCACGCTCGAGGACGCGCGCAGATCGCGGGCGAGGTCGAAGCCGGTCTCTCCCGGCATCATCACGTCGAGGATCAACAGGTCGAAGCGCAGCCCCGCGAGCTTGGCGCGCGCGTCGGCGACGGTCTCCGCCGTGGTGACGCGGTAGCCTTCGGCGAACAGGAAGCGCGAGAGCAGATCGCGGATGCGGCGGTCATCGTCGACCACCAGCAAATGGGGGGCGTCGTCGGGGAGAGCGGCGGACACCGTGGTCATGGCCCGCATCTCGGCCTCGGCTCAGCCACGCGCCCGCCGCGCGCGGTCGGCGCGCGCGATGAACCGCAGCACGGCGTCGCGGCGATCGGCGTTGATCATGGCGGTGAGAAATCGGCAGGCGGCCTCGTGCGCGTTCGGCCCAAGCTCGGACAGCGCGCGCGCGATGCGCGCGGTTTGCAGTCCCGCGAGCTTCATCGCCAAGGTCTCGCCCTTCGCGGTGACGTAGAGCAGGCGCTGGCGGCGGTCGTTGGCGCCTTCCTTCTGCACCACGTAGCCCTGATCGATGAGCTGCTTGAGCACGCGGCCGAGCGACTGTTTGGTGATTTTCAGGATGTCGAGCAGCTCCGCAACCTTCATGCCGGGATTGCGGTTGACGAAATGCAGCACCCGGTGGTGCGCGCGCCCGAAGCCAAATTTCGCCAGCACGTCGTCGGGGTCGCCGATGAAGTCGCGGTAGGCGAAAAACAGCAGCTCGATGACGTCCCAGATGGGCTCATTGCCGCGGCCCGCCCGCTCGGCGCTGGAAAATGACCGATCGGTTGCAACTGGGACGGTTAGGTCAGCCATGTTGACATATTTCGGTCAGATTGTTATCCAACAGAGGGTCGCCACGAAAGGATCGTGCCCGCGGCCCGGCCTCGAGCGGATTGCGCCAGAGGCGCAAGCGCGCTCTCATGGACGGGCCGAAACATACCGGGTGTCGACCCGCGACGCAAAAGCATAAGGACGGGGACGATGCGGCGCCCGCGCGCGCCCGACCGCCTCCGAGGAGAAGCGCCATGGCAGAAAAACCGTACGATCGCCTCGAGGGGGTCATCTGGTACGACGGCAAGCTCGTGCCCTGGGGCGAGGCCACCCTGCACGTGCTCTCCCACGGCTTGCATTATGCGAGCTCGGTGTTCGAAGGCGAGCGCGCCTATGGCGGCGAAATCTTCAAATGCACCGAGCACTCGCAGCGGCTCAAGCGATCGGCTGAGCTGCTCGACTTCGACATCCCCTACTCGGTCGCCGACATCGACGCCGCCAAGCGCCTAGTGCTGGAGAAGAACGGCCAGTCCGACGCCTATGTGCGGCCGGTCTCCTGGCGCGGCTCGGAAATGATGGGCGTCTCGGCGCAGAACAACAAAATCCACCTCGCCATCGCCACCTGGCAATGGCCGAGCTATTTCGACCCGGTGCAGCGATTGAAGGGCATCAGGCTCGATCTCGCCGACTACCGGCGGCCGGACCCGAAGACCGCGCCCGCGCGCGCCAAGGCCGCGGGCCTCTACATGATCTGCACCATTTCCAAGCACATTGCCGAGCGCAAAGGCTATGCCGATGCCATGATGCTGGATTGGCAGGGCCGGGTCGCCGAATGCACCGGCGCCAACATCTTCTTCATCAACGACGGCAAGATCCACACCCCGATCGCCGATTGCTTCCTCGACGGCATCACCCGCCAAACCGCGATCGAGTTGGCGAAGAAGCGCGGCATCGAGGTGATCGAGCGGCGCATCATGCCGGACGAGCTCACGCAATTCTCCGAGTGCTTCATCACTGGCAGCGCCGCCGAGGTCACGGCGGTGTCCGAGATCGCGCACTGGAAATTCACGCCCGCCGCCATCACGCAGCAACTCATGGCCGACTACACCGCCGAGGTGCAGCCCAAGGGCAAGAAGGCGGCGGCCTAATTCGGCGGCGCGGGTCCGTCGATTGGGATACGCGTTGGCGCGCTGATGCTCACGACTGCGGCGCGTGCGCCGCGATCATCGCCTCGCCCATGCGCACGAGGCGGGCGCCGAGGCCGTCGGCGCCGACGCTTTGCGCGGTGACGCGCGCGCCCTCCAGCAGAAGATGCAGTTCATCGGCGAGCGTGTCCGGCTCGCTAAGCCCGGCGCTGCGGCAAAGCTCAACGAGCCGCGCGCGTTGCGCGCGTTTGAACTCTTCGATGACGCGTCGCG
This sequence comes from Pseudomonadota bacterium, assembly GCA_046725125.1. Lineage (GTDB taxonomy): Bacteria > Pseudomonadota > Alphaproteobacteria > Rhizobiales > Xanthobacteraceae > VAZQ01. Next base: position 3,599 of record JBKOXY010000240.1, read on the forward strand.
CCGGATGACCCTTGTCCGGTAGCTCGACCGCCGCGTTGGCAAGCGCACAGCCGCGCTCGCCGGCGTTGGCGAGATGCTCCGCCACGTCGAGGAGCCAGGCGCGAAGCTGCGCGCGCGGGTCACCGGGATACGCCTGCGCGAACTTGTCCCAGCACCTGTCGGCGAGCACGGCAAATTGCCGCAGATATTCCGCCACCAATTCATCCTTCGACGTGAAATGGCGGTAGAGCGTCATCTTGTTGGTGCTGGCGGCCTCGGCGACGGCGTCGACCCCCACCGCCCTGATTCCATGCCGGTAAAACAGCTCGCCGGCGGCCGCCAGAATCCGCGCGCGCGGGGGAATTCGTTCGTCTTTCTCGTAAGTTGCAGCGGGTTTGGCGGGCATGACAGCGTTTCCTCTTGACACGGGTGTTACCGGTCAGTAACTATTATATAGTGTTACCGGTCAGTACCACAACGGACGGCCTAAGTCACTGCCTTTCTCGGCCGCCCTCAGCCCCCAGGAGCGAGGTCATGAGCATCCAGCAAGCCACCGCGTTACGCACACCCGCGCTCCACGCCGGCCCAGAGCCGCTGTTCTTACCCTACCGTTTGGGCGACATGGCGCTTCCCAACCGCCTGGTAATGTCGCCGATGACGCGCAGTCGTGCGCTCGACGGCAACGTGTCCAATCCGCTTGCCGCCACCTATTACGCCCAGCGCGCCTCCGCCGGGCTGATCGTGACCGAAGCCACGCAAGTCAGCCCGCAAGGGGTCGGCTATATCCGCACACCCGGCATCCACTCCGTCGCGCAGGTGGCGGGACGGAAGGCGGTCACCGAGGCGGTGCACCGCGAAGGCGGCAAGATCTTCGCCCAACTCTGGCACGTGGGGCGCGTGTCGCACCCGGATTTTCACGGCGGCGCGCTGCCGGTCGCCCCCTCCGCGCTGCCGGTCGAGGGCGAGGCGTTCACCACCCGCGGGCGCACCAAGCTGGTGACCCCGCGCG
>JBKOXY010000188.1:0-4894 GCA_046725125.1 Pseudomonadota bacterium
GCCGCGGATTTGCGGCGACGATGAGCAGTGCGTCCGCCTTCTCGATTCCAGCGATGGTGGCGTTGAAGAGATAGCTCGCCCTCCCCCATGCCGGATCGAGCGCTGCGCCGTCCTGCCGGCAGTCGAGATTGGCGACGCCAAACCGCGTCATCAAATCCTTGAGCGCGAAGATTTCCTCGACCGCGGCAAGATCGCCGACGATCGCGCCCATGCGCTTGGCCTCGGTCGCGTCGACCTTGGCGGCGATGGTGTCGAAGGCGTCGCGCCAGGAGGCCGGAAGAAGCCGTCCGTTCTCGCGAATATAAGGCTGATCGAGGCGCTGGGTGCGCAGGCCGTCGACCACGTGGCGGGTCTTGTCGGAAATCCATTCCTCGTTCACGTCATCGTTGACGCGCGGCAGAATGCGCATGACCTCGCGTCCGCGGGTATCGATGCGGATGGCCGAGCCGAGCGCGTCCATGACGTCGATCGACTCGGTCTTGTTGAGCTCCCAGGGCCGCGCGGCGAAGGCATACGGCTTGGAGGTGAGCGCCCCGACGGGGCAGAGATCGACGACGTTGCCTTGCAACTCGGAGGTCATGGCGTGTTCGAGATAGGTCGTGATCTCGGTGTCCTCGCCGCGTCCGATAGCGCCAAGCTCCGGCACGCCGGCGACCTCGGTCATGAAGCGTACGCAGCGCGTGCAGTGGATGCACCGATTCATGATGGTCTTGACCAGGACCCCGACATACTTGTCCTCGACCGCGCGCTTGTTTTCCTTGAATCGGCTGGAATCGACGCCGTAGGCCATGGCTTGGTCCTGCAGGTCGCATTCCCCGCCCTGGTCGCAGATCGGGCAATCGAGCGGGTGGTTGATCAGCAGGAATTCCATCACGCCTTCGCGCGCCTTGCGCACCATTGGCGTCTTGGTGAGAACCTCTGGCGGCTCGCCCTTCGGGCCGGGCCGGCAGTCGCGCACGCCCCACGCGCACGAAGCCACAGGCTTGGGCGAGCCCTTGAGCTCGACCAGGCACATGCGGCAGTTGCCGGCAATCGAGAGGCGCTCATGGAAGCAGAAGCGCGGGATCTCCGCGCCCGCGGCCTCGCACGCCTGCAGCAGCGTGTAGTCCGGCGGGACGTCGATCTCTTTGCCGTCGATGACGAGCTTGGTCATGTCAATGCCACATCAGCCAGAGCACCAATCCGGCGGCGATGGCGATGCCGGCGGCCATGTCCAACCGCACCAACACCGTAACGCTACGCCAAAGCCGATCGGATAGGGTCATCGTCCTCACTCCGTCCCTCAAGCGCAGCGCGCCGTCTTCCATAGCTGCGCGGAAGGGACACTCTCCCAGCCGAACGCATGGTCGCTCGGTCCATGCGCCCACAGATGCTCGAGCCGGCCCTTGGCCTCCGCGACATCGGGCAGATGACCCGCTGGCACCCGCCACATGACGAAGTGCGGCCGGTCCAGCGGCTCGAACCATTCGGTCCGGCGGCCGTAGATACGCTTGTGCACGGTCTGCCACACAAAACGTTCCAGCGCTTCGACCGATTCCCACACCGACATGTTCAAGAGCATGCGCGGATCGTCGAAAGCGTGGATGGCGGTGGCGTTGCCGCTGTCGTCTTGGAGCCGCCAGACGAAGCCTGGCGTGTGCTCGGCAATCGCGTTGACACGGTCGAGATTGTTGACGAAGTCGGCCATGCGAGGGTCGTCGAGGGGATAGCGGATGCGTCCGATGTTGAATTGGGCGAGGTGAAGCATTGGAGTCGTCATGGGAGCGTCCTCTGCATTACTCTGCCGCCACCCGCACCGGCTCCGGATGCGGGTTTGCGCTGTAGTCGTCGATGCGTCGCTCGATCTCGTGGCGGAAGTGGCGGATCAGGCCCTGCACCGGCCAGGCGGCACCGTCGCCGAACGCGCAGATGGTGTGGCCCTCGATCTGGGTTGTGACTTCCATCAGCATGTCGATCTCGCGCTTGTGCGCGCGGCCTTCCGCCATGCGGCTGAGCACCCGCCACATCCATCCCATGCCCTCGCGGCAGGGCGTGCACTGGCCGCAACTCTCGTGCTTGTAGAAATACGAGATGCGGGCCATGGCGCGGATGATGTCGGTCGATTTGTCCATCACGATCACGGCCGCCGTGCCGAGCGCGGATTTGAACTCCCGGGTGCCGTCGAAATCCATGAGCAGATGCTCGCAGTCGTGGGCCGGGATCAGCGGCATCGAGGAGCCGCCGGGGATGACGGCGAGCAAGTTGCTCCAGCCGCCGCGCACGCCGCCGGAGTGGGTATCGAGCAACTCGCGCAGCGGCACCCCCATGGCGTCCTCGACCGTGCAGGGTCTCTCTACATGGCCGGAAATGCAGAACAACTTGGTGCCGGTATTGTTCGGCCGCCCAATGCCGGCGAACCAGGCCGCGCCGCGCCGCACAATGTCCGGCACCACCGCGATCGATTCCACGTTGTTGACCGTGGTCGGACAGCCGTAGACGCCGACATTGGCCGGAAACGGCGGTTTCAGGCGCGGTTGACCCTTTTTGCCTTCGAGGCTTTCCAGCAGCGCCGTCTCCTCGCCGCAGATATAGGCACCGGCGCCGTGGTGGACGATGATATCGAAAGGAAAGCCGTGGATGTTGTTCTTGCCGATGAGGTTGGCCGCATAGGCTTGGTCCACCGCCGCCTGTAGGCGCTCGCGTTCGCGCACGAATTCGCCGCGGATATAGATGAAGCAGGTATGGGCGCCCATGGCGAAGCCGGCGATCAGGCAGCCCTCGACCAAGAGATGCGGGTCGTGGCGCATGATCTCGCGGTCCTTGCAGGTGCCGGGCTCGGATTCATCGGCGTTGACCACGAGATAATGCGGCCGGCCGTCCGACTGCTTGGGCATGAACGACCATTTGAGTCCGGTCGGAAAGCCGGCCCCCCCGCGCCCGCGCAGCCCCGAGGCCTTCACCTCGTTGACGATCCAATCGCGGCCCTTTTCCAGGATGGCCTTGGTGCCGTCCCAGGCGCCGCGCGCGCGGGCTCCCGCAAGGCCCCAGTCGTGGAGGCCGTAGAGATTCGTGAAGATGCGATCCTTGTCCGCGAGCATCACGACCGCCTGTTCGCCGATGAATCGCCGATGGGAGATTTGGGCAGCGCCGCTTCGCGCACATTCGCCGGCTCGCCCGGCGTCTTGGCGTCGCCATCGCTCAACGCCGGGTCACGCGGCTGCCCGCCGTTCCCGCGCGCATAGAGGGCGGGATCGGTGAGCGTGGTCGGGCCTCCGCTGGGGGCTGAGAACTGGCGCGCGACCTGGGGGCCAGGCTTGACCGCTTTGCCAGCAGCGAGGTCGTCTAAGATCTTAGTAAAGCTTTCCGGCGTAAGATCCTCGTAATAATCAAAATTGATCTGCGCGACGGGCGCGTTCACGCAGGCGCCCAGGCATTCGACCTCGACCCACGACAGCTTGCCGTCGGCGCTGACGTGGAGCGGCTCGCCGATCGTGTCGTGGCAGAGCTTAATCAGCTTGTCGGCGCCGCGCAGCACGCAGGGCGTGGTGCCGCAAAGCTGGACGTGGAATTGCCCGACCGGCGCCAGGTTGAACATCGTGTAGAAGGTCGCGACCTCGAGCGCGCGGATCTTCGGCATGCCCAGGAGATCGGCGACGTGCTCGATCGCCTTTTGCGGAAGCCAGCCGCCGGCCTGCTCTTGCGCGCGCCACAGCAGCGCAAGGATCGCGGAGGCCTGCCTGCTCTCCGGGTATTTGGCGATCTCGCCCTTGGCCCAATCGAGATTCTCGACCGTGAAGGCGAAGCTCTTGGGCTGGATCGCGGCATCGGCGAGGCGGCGCACGGCCATTAGCGATCGACCTCCCCGAACACGATGTCGAGCGAGCCGAGGATCGCGGTTATGTCGGCGAGCATGTAGCCCCGGCAGAGGAAATCCATGGCCTGGAGGTGGGCAAAGCCGGGCGCCCGGATTTTGCACTTGTAGGGCTTGTTGCCGCCGTCGGCGATGAGATAGACGCCGAACTCGCCCTTGGGCGCTTCGACCGCGGCGTAGACCTCGCCGGCGGGAACGTGAAAGCCTTCGGTGTAGAGCTTGAAGTGGTGGATGAGCGCCTCCATGGAGCGCTTCATCTCGGCGCGTTTGGGCGGCACGATCTTGTGGTCGGCGATCGCGACCGGCCCCTGCCCTTCGCCCGCGGAGAGCTTCTGCAAGCACTGCTTCATGATCTTGGTCGACTGGCGCATCTCCTCCATGCGGATGCAATAGCGGTCGTAATTGTCGCCGTTCCTGCCCACGGGGATGTCGAAATCGAGCTCGGAGTAGCATTCATAGGGTTGCGCCTTGCGCAGATCCCATGCCGCGCCCGATCCGCGCACCATCACGCCGGAGAAGCCCCAAGCCCACGCATCGGCGAGCGTGACCACGCCGATGTCGACGTTACGCTGCTTGAAGATGCGGTTGTCGGTGAGCAGCTCCTCGAGATCATCGCAGACCTTGAGGAACGGATCGCAAAACGCGGAGATGTCGTCGATGAGCTTCGGGGGCAAATCTTGATGCACGCCGCCGACGCGGAAATAGGCGGCATGCATGCGGCTGCCGGAGGCGCGCTCGTAGAACCCCATGAGCTTTTCACGCTCTTCAAAGCCCCAGAGCGGAGGCGTGAGCGCGCCGACATCCATGGCCTGCGTGGTCACGTTGAGGAGATGCGACAGCAGCCGTCCGATCTCGCAATAGAGCACGCGGATGAGCTGCGCGCGCTTGGGCACCGCGAGGCCGAGCAGCTTTTCCGCCGCCAGGCAGAAGGCATGCTCCTGGTTCATCGGCGCGACATAGTCGAGCCGGTCGAAATACGGGATCGCCTGCAGATAGGTCTTGGCTTCGATCAGCTTCTCGGTGCCGCGATGCAACAGCCCGATA
>JBKOXY010000175.1:0-2514 GCA_046725125.1 Pseudomonadota bacterium
TCATGAACAGGATCTTGTCCTTGGTGGCTTTGAGTATCTCGACGGTTTTCGCCACCGCCGGCGCATAGATCCAATCTTCCGCGTACATGAAAAGCCGGCCGCTGGATTTGATGGCCGCGCAGGTCTTGTCCATCTCCTCCACGACGCGCTCGTACATGAGCGATTTCGGCACGTGCTTGCCGATCGGAGTCTTGTCGTCGCCGCGTCCGAAATATCCGGTGAACGGCTTCTCGCAGACGACGTGTTTTCCTGCTTGCATGGCCTCGACGATCATCGTGGCATGCAGCGCGGGCGGCGTGCAGATGTCGACGACGTCGATCTCCTTGTCGGCCAGCAGACGCTTGAAATCGCGATAGGTTCGCGGGATCCGGTGCTTCTTGGCGAAATCGAGCACGTGGTCGCCCCGCGCGGCAACCGCCGTCACTTGCGCGTCGAGCCCATAGACCCGCCGGTAGGCGTACATGTGCAACTCGGCGACAAAGCCGCATCCGACAAGGCCAACTCTGACTTTCGCCATCGCCGCGCTCCTTCCAGGGAGAGTTCATCTTACTGCCTACGGCCTTGCGCGAAAGCCTACGGTCCTGCGCGAAAGCTGCGTGCGAAGCAGTTCGGCTAGGTCCGCGATGGCTCAATCACATCGCGGCGCCGACGTGCCGTTAGCAGCATCTCCTGAAAAATACGATTGACTCCTAGGGGACTCGTACTATTAGGGCTCGCACGTCGGCAGAGCGAAGCCGATAACTTTTCACTATAGGGATCTCACGAGGCGCGAATCGATAAGACCGCGGCGGGCGGAACAGCAAAGCCGATGAGCCCGTTCGCCTCGGCGTGTGTGAGCTAGACATCGGCGGCAACGGCTCCGCCGTTTCTTGCCAGCCGGTGCACCGGCAATCTTCTCTTGCCGAAAGGGGTTAAGGCATGCTTGTCTTTCGCTCCGCCGCCCTCCTCATCGCGTTGATCATGATGTCAGCTCCCGGGACCGCGGTTGGGCAGGCTCAGAGCCAGCCTGCCGCCATTGCGCCCGAGCACCAGGACATGGCTGCAAGGAGGGCGAAGGAAAGAGAAAAGATCAACAACTGTCAGAAGCAGGCCACCGAGCAAAACATCCTGCCGCGGGATCGTCCTCAATTCGTTATTAATTGTCTGGATGGCACCGCCGAACGAAATCAGCCTTCCGTCATCGCGCCGGAGCATCAGGAATTGGCGGCAAAAAGAGCGAAGGAAAAAGAAAGGGTAGACGGTTGCCAGAAAGAGGCCACCGAACAAAAAGTCGTGCCGCGCGATCGGCCGCAATTCGTGATCAACTGCCTGGACAAATAGCGCAGCGAACATGACGGCCGACAGAGCGCCGAATTGGGAGCGAATTGTTTACAAAATGAGTCCCATCAGGACGTCGCGAAGCTCGAAGGTTCGTGCATTCGTGCAATATCGGCGTCCACCCACCTTTCGGCTGCCGGGCGTGAGCCAATTCACATTCTGACTGATGGCGCCATGCGAGAAGTGGGATGCGCGCACGCACGGTGTTGCGCGCGAGTGACCGCGGACATGGAGCGGCGTCATGAGTACGGCCAAGATGGTGAGACGAGGGTGGAGTTGCACTTCGGATGAGGCGGGAGTCATAATCTACTCGGTTCTGATGATCTTCCTCATGTTGTCGTGGGCATATATTCCGGCGTAAAGTTTCCTCACGACCTTTCGCGGCGGAATGCCGGCCAAAATCCGATTTCGGGTTTGCCGTCCAGTTAAAAGGGACGAGACTGCCGATGGCGAAGCCAGTTCCCAGACCGGAAAGTTTATTGGCCGCTTTGCCGGCGGAATTTTCGCACAGTCTGTTTGCCAAGGCGCGCCCTGTCTCGCTGGCAGCCTCTGAGACCTTGTTCGTGGCGGGGGATGAGGGCGACGGATGCTATCGGATTGAGGAAGGCTTGCTCAAGGCGAGCGTCGCCGCGGTGACAGGCGGCGAGCGCATCCTCGCAATACTCGGACCCGGTGCGGTCGTCGGCGAGCTCTCCGTGATCGACGGGGGGCCGCGCTCGGCTTCGGTCACTGCGCTGCGCGACTCGAAGCTCAGCTTCGTCGGCCGCGCCGCATTCGAGGCATTTGCGCAATCGACGCCGGAACTCTACCGCCAGATGACGGCTTTGCTCGCGCAGCGTTTGCGCGACACCAACGATGCGCTGTTAGCCACGAACTTTCTCTCCGTGAAGGGACGCGTTGCGCGCGCGCTGTTGAACCTCGCCGAGGCGTTCGGCCATGACCTCGGGCAAGGGCGCATCCTCATCCGGCAGAAAGTTTCCCAGAGCGACCTCGCCGCCATGGCAGGCATTGCGCGGGAAAATGTGAGCCGGGTGCTCAACGATTGGGTGCACCGTTCGCTGGTGAGCCGGCTCGCGGGCTACTATTGCGTGGAGAACAAAACCGCCCTCGACCATGAAGCCGAGGGGTGAACCGAGCTTCGCGAGATCGCGCGGCCGCATGCCGCGGACCCTGCAAGGCAGGTGAGCCCACGGGGCT
>JBKOXY010000357.1:0-3739 GCA_046725125.1 Pseudomonadota bacterium
GCGATATAGGCGCCGAAACGAGCTGGCGTCAAAAGCCTCCCGCGTTCCCGGCCGGGGGTGAACTCACGACGCCGGCTGCCCGGGCGAGACTCGCCAAACGCAATATTGCGCCAAGCACCGGCCGTGTCGCCAGCTACGCCCCGGTCGATTCTTTACCTTCATGGCGTGGCAGACGCAGGGCGCGGCCGTGGCAGCGGTACTTGCGCGGCCTCATCGCCGGGCTCGCGGACATCCCACTGGCACATGCGGTGGCCACCCACGCGTTCGGCCAGATCCACATGGACGTGGTTCTCGTGATAGCCGTCTGAACCAGGGCCGAGCACGGTGCTGAAACGGGCGCAGGTATCTTTCCGCAAACGCTCGCGAAAATCCTTGGCCACAGTCGTGTCGGTCAACTCGACGACTGTGCCGTTGGCGAGCTTGAACGAGCGGATGTCGAGCGCGTTGGCCTTGCCATGCTCGGAGAGCCTCGCTCCGATGATCCGATTGCGGCCGCGGCAATCATAAGCGGCATAGTTGTCGATGCTTTTGAGCGCTCCCCCCAGCGAGCGCACCGCAGGCACCACATCATCGCGCACCCAATGCACGATGGCCTCGGCAAAACTGCAGCGGACGATCGCGGGCGGCGTCACCGCCACCTGCCTCTTGTCGGCGAGCCGCACCGCCTCGAGCCTCACCACATCGTCCACGACGCACTCGCCGGGTCCGGCCAGGGCCGGCTGCGACGGCGCGACCGCCAATTCGGCCGTGAGCCGCAGCCGGCAGGCCGAGGGCGGCGGCGCCTCCTCGGGCGTCGCGTCTTGCGCGGACGGGATGGGTGAAATCTCCGGTGGCCGCGGGCGCGGCAATGGGATGACCCGTGCGGCCGCGAATTCGCAAGGAGCGAAGGCGCAAAGGGCGGCAAGGATGATGAGTGCGCGGAGGGGCTTCACCGTGGCGATATCGGCAAGGATTGCGACCTTATAGCGGCCAATCGGCATTGCACGGCTGATCCCGGCAAACAACCATGGCACAGCAGTTCCGGCGAAGGCCGGCCCCGGACTTGATCTGCGGTGGCAGCTCCTTCGCCGTAGCAAACGCGCAACCACACTCGCTAGAGTTGGAAAAACGGATGGCAGGCCCGACAGTATGGCTCATTTCGATGTGGTGGTCTGCGGCCTGGGCGCGATGGGGAGCGCGGCGCTCCAGCATCTGGCGCGCAGAGGCAAGCGGGTGCTCGGGCTGGAGCGTTACGCGCCAGGTCACGACCGTGGCTCCTCCCACGGCCTGACGCGCATCATTCGACTTGGATACTTCGAACATCCCTCCTATGTCCCCTTGCTGCGCCACGCTTACAAACTGTGGCATGAACTCGAACAAACAATCGGGCGACAGCTTCTCCATGTCACCGGCATCGCCGAGATCGGGCCGGCCCATAGCGCCTTGGTGCGGGGAACACTAGCCTGCGCCCATCTCCACGCTTTGCGCCACGAGCTGCTTGCAGCGCCGGAATTGATGCGCCGCTTCCCTGCCTTCAGGGTGCCGCCGGACTATGTCGCCGCCGTCCAACCGGATGGCGGAGTTCTCGAAGTCGAGCCCGCGATTGCAGCGCAGCTCGCACTCGCGACGGCCGCAGGGGCGGAAATTCGCACGGGCGAAGTGGTCCGAGCGGTTGAGCCGCGCGCGGGCCGCGTGCGCATCGTTACTGATCGCGGGAGCGTCGAGGCCGGGGCTGCCGTCGTCGCGGCCGGCGCGTGGGTGAGATCGCTGCTGCCCGAGCTTGCCGCGGCGCTGCGGGTGACCCGCGAGGTGATGGGCTGGTTCGAACCGACTGACGCTCAGCTATTTTCGGGCGGCCGCACTCCGGTATTCATCATCGAGAGCCGGCATGGCATGCATTACGGCATTCCACCCCAAGGAAGCATCCACGCCGGCGTCAAAGTCGCCAAGCACCACCATCGCAACGAAACGGTCGACCCCGACGCCTACGACCGAACGGTGTCGGCGGCGGACGAGGCATTGATCCGCACCGCCATGGCCGAACATATCCCGCCGGCGAACGGCCGGCTCATCGCCGCCCAGACCTGCCTCTACACCATGACTCCCGACGGCGATTTCGTCATCGATCGCCTGCCCGGCGCCTCCAATATCATCGTCGCTTCGCCCTGCTCCGGTCATGGCTTCAAGTTCGCGCCCGTGATCGGCGAGATTCTGGCCGACCTCGCCACCACCGGCGCGACGCCCCATGACATCGCGCGGTTTTCTCTTGGGCGGTTTGGCTGAGCCGCCAGAGGGATGCCGCATATTCTCCAGTTGCACGGCCGCGACATGCCGGTAACCTTGGGGCGCGCGTCCGCCAAGCGGACGGCGGTGTTGCCGATGTAGCCGAGCCGGCGCGGTTACGTATAGTCGGCTGCGCTACGCGCTCCGACGCCATAAGCAAGAACCAAAGGGAAACGCCATGCTTGGGCTGATGCAGGACTGGCCGCTCCTGTGCCATCGCATCATCGACCACGCCGCGATCAACCACGCCGAGCGGCCGATCGTCACGCGCTCGATCGAAGGCCCGCTTCACGCCACCACCTATGCCGAGGTCCGCACCCGCGCCCTGCGATTGGCACAACGGCTCGACAAGGACGGCATCCGGCTCGGCGACCGCGTTGCGACGCTGGCCTGGAACACGTGGCGCCATCTCGAAGCCTGGTACGGCATCATGGGGATCGGCGCGATCTATCACACGGTCAATCCGCGGCTGTTTCCTGATCAGATCGCCTGGATCATCAATCACGCCGAGGACCGCGTGATGCTGGCCGATCTGACGTTCATTCCGCTGTTGGAAAAGCTTGCCGACAAACTGCCCACCGTCGAACGCTACGTGGTGCTGACTGACGGCGCGCACATGCCGCAAACCTCGCTCAAGAATGCCGTCGCGTACGAGGAGTGGATCGGCGAAGTCGACGGCGATTTTGCCTGGAAGAAGTTCGACGAGAATACCGCTTCCGGCATGTGCTACACCTCAGGAACAACCGGAAACCCGAAGGGCGTCGTCTACTCGCACCGCTCCAACGTCCTGCACGGGCTGATGGCCAACAATTCCGACATGAAGGGCTATTCGTCCCGCGACGTCGTGATGCCGGTCGTGCCCATGTTCCACGCCAATTGCTGGGCGATGATGTTCGCGGCACCGATTGCGGGCGCCTCCATGGTCATGCCGGGCGCCAAGCTCGACGGAGCATCGGTCTTCGAATTGCTCGACCGCTACAAGGTGACCTGCACCGCCGCAGTGCCGACGGTCTGGCTCATGCTGCTGCAACACCTCGAAGGGACCGGCAGCAAGTTACCCCATCTCAAGAAGGTCATAATCGGCGGCTCGGCTTGCCCGCGCGCTGTAGCCAAAATTTTCCAGGACATCTACGGCGTCGAGGTGATCCACGCCTGGGGCATGACCGAAATGAGCCCGCTCGGCACCGCCTGCACCTTCAAGCCCGAATACGCCGGGCTGGCGGGAGACGCGCGGCTCGACATTCAGCAGAAACAGGGGCAGTCGCCGTTCATGGTCGAGATGAAAATCACCGACGATGCCGGCAAGCGGCTGCCCTGGGACGGCAAGACCTCCGGGCGCCTCAAGGTGCGCGGACCGTGCGTGGCCAGGGCCTACTTTAAGGAGGATGACGCGCTCCTCGACGAGGAGGGTTTCTTCGACACCGGTGACGTCTCCACCATCGACCGCTACGGCTATATGCAGGTCACCGACCGCGCC
>JBKOXY010000216.1:0-7547 GCA_046725125.1 Pseudomonadota bacterium
CTGACGGCAAAAGCCATGAAGGGCGACCGCGAGAAGTGCATGGAGGCGGGCGCGTCCGACTATCTGGCCAAGCCCGTCAACACCGAGCAGCTGTTATCGGCGCTGCGCATGTGGCTGCATCGCTAGCGGCGGAGAGGGGCGATGGCTTCGGACGACAAAGTCAACATCCTGCTGGTCGACGATCAGCCGGCCAAGCTCTTGAGCTACGAGACGATCCTCGCCGAACTGGGCGAGCGGCTCATCAAGGCTGCCTCGGCCAAAGAGGCGCTCGAACACCTCCTCAAGCAGGACATTGCCGTCATCCTCGTGGACGTGTGCATGCCCGAGCTCGACGGCTTCCAACTGGCGGCGATGATCCGCGAGCACCCGCGCTTTCAGCGCACCGCGATCATCTTCATTTCCGCCATCCATTTGACCGACGTCGATCGCCTGCGCGCCTACGAGATGGGGGCGGTCGATTACGTCCCGGTGCCGGTCATTCCCGAGGTGCTGCGCGCCAAGGTCAGGATCTTCGCCGAGCTCTATCGCAAGACCAGGCAGCTCGAACAGCTCAACCAGGAGCTCGAGCGTCGCGTCGCGGAGCGAACGGCGGAATTGGAGGCCTCGACCGCGCGGCTGATGCAGAGCGAAGAGCGTCGCAGCTTGGCGCTCGCCGCCGGTCAGATGGGATCCTGGGAATGGGATCCCCTCAACGGCCATTTCGTCTGGGACGACGGGCAATATCGGATTTTCGGGGTCGATCCCGCGAGCTTCGATCTCACCGTCGACAATATCAAGGCGCTGATCCATCCAGAGGACTGGAAGCATCTGCAGAACGCGATCAAGCCGGCGGCGGCCGACACGCCGAGCTTTCAGAGCGAATTTCGCGTCTGCCGTCCGAACGGCGAGTTGCGCTGGTGCATCGGAACGGCGGTGGCCAGCGTCGACGCGACCGACAATATCGTGCGCATCAGCGGCGTGACCGTCGACATCACCGACCGCAAGGAAGCCGAAGAGCGCCAGGTGCTGTTGGCGCGCGAGGTCGACCACCGCGCGCGCAACGCCTTGGCGCTCGTGCAATCGATCGTGCGCCTGACCCGCGCCGACACCATCAAGTCCTACGTCGCCGCGGTCGATGGGAGGATCGGCGCGCTGGCGCGCGCGCACACGCTGCTGGCCCAGAGCCGCTGGCAGGGCGCCGACCTCGCGCGCCTCATCGACGAAGAGCTCGCTCCCTATCGCGCCGACGCCCCCGAAAGAGTCACGGCCGCCGGCCCCGACGCCTCGCTCGAGCCGCGCACCGCCCAGACGCTCGCGCTCGCGCTGCACGAGCTCGCCACCAATGCCGCCAAGTACGGCTCGCTGTCGGTGATGTCGGGGCGCGTGGAAGTCAATTGGGAATTGCAGCCGCGCAGTCTTCTCCTGCGCTGGACCGAGAGCGGCGGACCATGCCCGCAGCCGCCGGCCGCGCCGGGCTTCGGCATCCGGATGATCAGCGCCAGCGTCGAGCGCCAGCTCGCGGGCGAAGCCGCCTTCCATTGGCGTCCGGAAGGCCTGTACTGCAGCCTATGCGTGCCTCGGGGCGACAGCATCGAGCCGCTGACACACCGCGCTGGCGCCCATTGGACGATGGGCGAAGAGCGGCCGGCGCTTCCGCTTCAGCTCGAGACCGGCAACCGCGTCCTGCTGGTGGAAGATGAGATTTTGGTCGCCATGATGATGAAGGACATCCTGACCGAACTCGGATTTTCGGTCATCGGACCCTTCAGCCGCCTGGCCGAGGCCATGGTCGCCGCCGTGCACGACAACATCGACGCCGGCATCATCGACGTCAATCTCGGAGGAGAATTCGTCTACCCGGTCGCCGACGTGCTGGCGGCGCGGAACATTCCGTTCGTGTTCATCACCGGCTATGGCGTTGAGAGCATCGACAGCCGGTTCGATTACGTGCCGATCGTCAAGAAGCCGGTGCAACGGCAGGTGCTGCAGAAGATCTTCGTCCCCGCCGAGAGCGGCGAGGCCGCGAAATTCCCCGAACGGCGATATGGGGCCGGCCGTCTCGGTCGCGCCGCATCAGCCGGTCAGCCGTAATCGAACCGCAGCACCATCCAATCCGCTGCGACGCGTATGGGCCTGGGTGGGGCGCGACGATGCGCTTCAGCGGAGCCTAGCCCTGATCATTGCGGCAATAGGATCGGGGGGCCCTGACGCACGCGCGCAGCCATGTCGCGCAATTTTGCGCGCCGTCGGGGGATCAGCTGGGGGCCGTCACAAGCCAACGCCAAACGCCATTTTTTTCGCGCGTGGCGTCTATGACGGAGCCGACGCGGCTGCATAGAATTTCGACGTAAATCCCAGGCGGCTGCCCAGGACAGCGGCGAAAACCCACTGCCGGAACCGAAAATCCCTAACGAAATCAACGACAATCGGCTTGGCACGGTCTTTGCTGCTGTGCAGCATACCGGGCCAACGGGGCCGTTCGTGCGGTGCTTTGGCGTGCGCGCTGCTCAAAAAGAAGCCGAACGCAACCCATGTCTGGCGATTTCAACCCCGAGCAGAAACGTTACCTCGAAGGCTTCGTCGCCGGCCTGCAGATCGCCAAGGCCGCGCGAGAGAGCGCCGGCACTTCCGCCGCTGGGGGAGCAAAGGCGGCGGAGCCGAGCGGCCCCGACGCTGCGCATTTGCGCGCGCAAGACCGCGTCCTCGCCGCCGGCGGCAAGCTCTCCGAGCAGGAGAAATTCAAGCGCGAGCTGCATCCCTTCGACGGCTACGAACGCCTCAAGGCACAAGCGGCGAACAACGAATATCCCAAGCCGCCGGACAATTTCCGCTGGCGCTTCTTCGGCCTGTTCTACGTGGCGCCCAATCAGAATTCCTACATGTGCCGGCTGCGCATGCCGAACGGCATCCTCGCCCATTGGCAATTCGCCGGCGTCGCCGATCTGGCCGAGCGCTACGGCGGCGGCTATGCCCATGTCACCACCCGCGCCAACCTGCAGGTGCGCGAGATCGAGGCCAAGAACGCCGTCGCCATGGTCGAGGCGGTGCAGGAGCTCGGGCTGTGCTCGCGCGGCTCGGGCGCCGACAATATTCGCAACGTCACGGGCTCGCCGACGGCGGGCATCGATCCGCAGGAGCTGATCGACACGCGGCCCTACGCGCGCGAATGGCATTTCCACATCCTCAACGAGCGCGCGCTCTACGGCCTGCCGCGCAAGTTCAATGTCGGCTTCGACGGCGGCGGCATCATTCCCGTGCTCGAGGACACCAACGACATCGGCTTCCAAGCGGTCGAGGTGAAGGACGGCCGCGAGGTCGCACCCGGCGTGTGGTTTCGGCTGATCATCGGCGGCATTACCGGGCACAAGGACTTCGCGCGCGAGACCGGCGTGGTGGTCAAGCCCGCCGACGCCACTAAGGTGGCCGACGCCATCGTGCGCGTATTCATCGATCATGGCGACCGTACCGACCGCACCAAGGCACGACTCAAATACGTCATCGACCGGCTGGGTCTCGACAAGGTGCTGGCGCTGGTCGAGGAGAAGCTCGGCCGCAAGCTCGACCGCGTTGCCGGCGACGCGCTCGCGCCGCGCCCGCCGTTCGATCGCGCCGCTCATATCGGCGTGCATACGCAGAAGCAGCCCGACCGCAATTGGGTCGGCGTCGTCCTTCCAGTCGGCAAGATGACAGCCGAACAGATGCGAGGGCTCGCGCAGGTCGCGCGCGACCTCGGCGACGGCGATATTCGGCTCACCGTCTGGCAGAACCTGATCATCTCGGGCGTGCATTCGGAAAACGTGAAGGCGGCGCAAGCGAGAATCGAGACACTCGGCCTGTCCACCAGCACGAACTCGATTCGCGCGGGACTCGTCGCCTGCACCGGCAACGTCGGTTGCAAGTTTGCCGCCTCCGACACTAAGCGGCATGCCGAGGAGATCGCGCGCTGGTGCGAAAGCCGCGTCGCGCTCGACGGCCCCGTCAACATCCATCTCACCGGATGCCACCACTCCTGCGCGCAACATTACATCGGCGACATCGGATTGCTGGCCTGCAAAGTGCAGACATCCGAAGACGGCGACGCGGTCGAGGGCTACCACATTCACGTCGGTGGCGGTTTCGGCCCTGACGCGACGATCGCGCCTGAAATCTACCACGACGTCAAAGCCGAGGATGCGCCGAAGACCGTCGAGCGCATGCTCAAGGCCTATCTCGCGCACCGCGTCTCGCCGCGGGAAAGCTTTCTCGCTTTCACCCGCCGGCACGAGGTCGATGCGCTGCGATCTCTCATCGAAGGCGAAGCGATCGGATGATCCTGCCGCCGCGCGCGCCGCTGCCGTCGCTCATTCCGGAGAGCGCGCCCTTCAGCGCGGAGCAGCGCGTGTGGCTCAACGGCCTGTTCGCCGGGCTGCTTTCGCTCGAACGCGGCATCACTCCACTGTCGTTGGACCAGGCGGCGGCGTTGCTGCCGGGCGCGCTCGACCTCGCGGCGCCAGCCACCCCGACCCGCGAGGACGACGACGGCGCCCCGTGGCACGACCCGGCCATGCCACTCGCCGATCGCATGAAGCTCGCCGAAGGCCGTCCGCTGCACCGGCGGATGATGGCGGCGATGGGACAACAGGACTGCGGACAATGCGGATACAACTGTCAGGACTATTCCGACGCCATCTTTCTCAAAAAGGAAGAGCGGCTAAATCTCTGCGTGCCCGGTGGCAAAGAAACCACCCGCATGCTCAAGGCGCTGCACCAGGAGCTTGGCAAGGCGCCGGCAGCGGCCGAGACGCCGAGCAAGACCCCTACGCCTGCCGCTGCTACGGCTGCACCGGCCGCCGCGCCGGGATGTTCGCGCGAGTGCCCGACCGAGGCACGCTTTCTGTCGCGCACGCGCCTCAACAAAGCGGGTTCCGAGAAGGAGACCTGGCATATTGAGTTCGACCTGACGGCGAGCGGCATCGACTATGCGGTCGGCGATGCCTTCGGCGTCTTCCCGACCAACGATCCCGCGCTCGCCGACGCCGTGATCGCAGCGCTCGACGCGCCGCCGGATTTCCCCATCGCCGGCCGGGCGCTGCGCGACGTGTTGATCGACGGCGTTTCGCTCGGCGCCGCGCCCGACATGCTGTTTCAGCTCATCTCCTACATCACCGGCGGCGAGCGGCGGCAGAAGGCGAAGGTGCTCGCCGCCGGCGAGGATCCGGACGGCGACGCCGCCACGCTCGACGTGCTCGCCGCCATCAAGAAATTTCCCGGCGTGCGCCCCGATCCGGAGGCCTTCGTCGAGGCGCTCGACCCATTGCAACCGCGGCTCTATTCCATCGCATGCTCGCCCAGGATCGATCGCCACCGCATGGCGCTGTGCGTCGATGCGGTGCGCTATCCGATCAACGGCCGCACGCGGCTCGGCGTCGCGTCGACCTTCCTGGGCGAGCGCCTGCGCCCCGAAGACAAGGTCAACGTCTACGTCCAGAAGGCGCAGCACTTCGGTCTGCCGGCCGACCCGTCCGTGCCCATCATCATGATCGGCCCCGGCACCGGCATCGCACCGTTTCGCGCCTTCCTGCACGAACGCATGGCGAGCAAAGCGCCCGGGCGCAACTGGCTGTTCTTCGGCCACCAGCGCCGCGATTGCGATTTCTTCTACGAGGACGAGCTCGCCGGCATGAAGGCGGCGGGCGCGCTGACCCGGCTTTCGCTCGCCTGGTCGCGCGACGGCGCCGAGAAGTTCTACGTCCAGGACCGCATGCGCGAGGTCGGCCGCGACCTCTGGGCCTGGCTCGCCGACGGCGCGCACGTCTACGTCTGCGGCGATGCCAAACGCATGGCCAAGGATGTCGAGGGCGCATGGGTCGAGATCGTCGCCGCGCATGGTGCGCGGACGACCGACGAGGCGATTGCGTTCGTCGCCAATCTGAAAAAATCCGGGCGCTATCAGCAGGACGTATACTGATGTCCGCGGTCGAGGACGGACGTGATCCCTCGCCAGCGCTTCCGCCGCGTATGCAAGCGCTGGCGCGGCTGCCGATCTTCCTGGCGCTCGACGGCAAGCGCGCGGTGATCGCCGGCAACGGCGCGCCGGTGGCCTGGAAAGCGGAGCTGTTGTCGGCGGCCGGCGCCCATGTCGCGGTCTTTGCCGAGCTCCCATGCGAGGAGCTGCGTGCCGTCGCGGCGCAAGCCGCGCGCGCGACGATCGTGCTGCAGCAGCGGCCGTGGCGGATCGAGGACTTTGCCGACGCTGCCGTCGCCGTCGGCGGCTTCGACGATGAGGCGGAGGCCGAGCGCTTCGCCGGCGCCGCGCGCGCGGCCGGCGTTCCGGTCAATGTGATCGACCGGCCCGCGTATTGCGATTTTTCCTTCGGCGCCATCGTCAACCGCTCGCCGCTCGTCATCGGCATTTCGACCGACGGCGCGGCGCCGGTCTTCGGCCAGGCGATCCGCAGCAGGCTCGAGGCGATGATCCCGCGCGGCTTTGCCCGCTGGGCCGAGGCCGCCCGCCACTGGCGCAAGGCGGTGCAATCCTCGGGACTTTCGTCATCGGGGCGGCGGCGGTTCTGGCGGGCCTTCGCGGCCTTTGCGGTTAGCAATCCGGAACGCGAACCCGCGTCATCCGATTTCGATGCAATTCTGAGCGCAAAGGACCAAGCCACGGCCGCCGGCGCCGGCAGCGTCACGCTGGTCGGCGCGGGCCCGGGCGATCCCGAGCTGCTCACGTTGCGCGCGGTGCGCGCGCTGCAGTCAGCCGACATCATTCTGATCGATGATCACCTCTCGCCAGACATGCTCGACTTCGCCCGGCGCGAGGCAAAGACGGTGCTGGTCGGCAAGGCTGGTCGCTTCTGCCAGCAGGACGAAATCAATGCATTGATGGTCGCGCTCGCCAGGGCCGGCGGGCGCGTCGTGCGGCTCAAGGGCGGCGGCTCCTCGATGTTCGGCCGCGCCGCCGAGGAGATCGCGGCCTGCCGAGGCGCGGGACTAGCGGTCGAGGTCGTCCCCGGCGTCACCGTGGGCCGAGGGCGCGGCGAGACGCCGCGCAATCGCGCGAACAGCCCGACCCGGCCTATTACGCCTATTCCTGGAACGCCTCTTCGCGCTTGCTGCGGATCGCCGGCAGCGCGACCAGCACGCACAGCGCGAGCGCTGCGATCAACAAACCGAGGCTGATCGGCCGCTCGAGGAAAATCGCCGGGTCACCGCTCGAAATCCGCATGGCGCGCCGGAGATTCTCCTCCATCAGCGGGCCGAGCACGAAACCGAGGATCAGTGGCGCTGCCTCGCATTCGAGCCGCGTGAAGACGTATCCGAGCACGCCGAAGAACGCCGCCAACAGCACGGCCGCCGAGCTGTTGCTCACCGTGTAGACCCCGATGCCGCAAAACAACAGGATCGCGAGATAGAGAAAGCGGTACGGCACTTTCAAAAGCTGGACCCACATGCCGATGAGCGGCAGGTTGATGATCACCAGCATCAGATTGCCGATCCACATGCTGGCGATCATGCCCCAGAACATGCCGGGGCGTTCGCTCATGATCTGCGGGCCGGGCTGGATGCCGTGGATGGTGAGCGCGCCGATC
>JBKOXY010000232.1:0-2983 GCA_046725125.1 Pseudomonadota bacterium
GACGCGATAAGTGGTGCGAATTCCGCGGTAGCCATCGACGCGATCGGAGAAATCCAATGACGCCGCTCCCGCCTCGTCGACGAGCGTAGCGAAAAAGACAACCGTTCCCTTCCTACAAACGCCCTCGACGGACGCAAAGGCGCCATCTTCGTTTTTCTGAACGGATTCGACCGTTACATCGACCTTGTCGGGTGCCTCAGTTTTCTTGCGCGTGATCTTCCAGGTTGTCCCCGACGTTCGCGCGTATTCCAGCCCCTTCGGTTTTGCCTCCTGCCGTTGGCGTTCCTCCAGCGCGGCGTGCGCTTCTTTCTCTTTGCGTTCCGCCTGCTGCCGCTGACGCTCTTCCTCCTGCTGCTTTGCCTCGCGACAACCCTCCGGCATGCGATTGACCGTGGTCGGAGGCTCCGCGTTGCGATACGCCGCCCTGCGACGCTGATACTCGAGCTCCTGACGATCCGCCTCGTAGCATTCGAGCAGCTTGCGCTCCGCATCCTGAAGCCCTGCATCCCGAGGAGGAGTACTCTCGAAGCGGATCGGCACCACGACGCGAAACGATGTATCGGGAAGCTTGACATGTTCGGGCGGCGCAAACGGCTGTGATTGCTGAATGAGGAGGAGCGCCGCTCTGCCGAGTTCAGAGTTCATGGTTACAATGCGGGTCCCCGGAAGCACCCACCCGGCGCGGCTCATGTTGAATTCGAATCTCACAATGCCCCCCCTGCCGCGGGTTCGAGTCCCGGACAGATAGCGTTTGTTATGCTCGAGATCCGCGATGATTTGGTTCTTCCACTCCAACGGCACGGAAACATCAATCTCCTGCGCATCGCGGGCGAGCGCAAATTCGGCGCCTGTGAATATCGGAGCCGCTGCGAGGAGAAAAACACCGAGCAATTGCGGCTTCAGCATCTCCAACCTAAACCAAGGGATGAGGGGCGTACGACCACGAACCTTGCTGCGGCGAGTTCGAGCAGGGCATTCTCAGCTGCAAGTCGACCGTTCGGCTCGAACCGCGAGGCAACAGCGCCAGAAACGAGATGAGCATCGCCGACGTTAAGCGATTCTATCATCAGATCAATACCAGCGGGCGAGACGAAAGGGCCATTTCCCGGCGAGGCAGATCGAATGAATGCCGCATCCGGCGAAACAAGCGCAGCTAGGGCCGGCTCCGCACATAAGCTGAGCAACGCGCGAACGACCGCGCCGGTTCAAACCGGGGACATCTCGCGCGGAGCAAATGTTTTCAAGATTTTCCGAAAACGGGCGCGGACCATGCGTCCCAGCCCGTCCGGTTCGGCCCAATAGCCCCTATCACTGGCTTGAAACGGCGCGCTACGCAGCCTCTGCACGCTGGACGTGCTGGGCCACCAAACGACTCACTTCATTGGGATGGGTTGCAATCATGAAATGCGCGGCCGTCTCGATCGTGGCAAGCGCTGCCCTGCTCATGCACTCGCTGAGCAGTGCATTGGCGCGTTGCACCGCCGGGTGACTTGTTCCGCCCCGAATCACCAGCGCCGGGATTTCGAGGGCAGCCAGCGATGCCGCCGGCGGCGCGAAACCGTACGCACTCGCCCAATCGAGGATGTTGACCGGTGTCGTCGCGACGGCGTAGTCACGCACCCGTTGCGGCCAGGAGGCATACGTGCCGGCGCCACCGTAAAAATCGATCATTGCCGCGATCGCTTGCGCGTTCCCGCCTTCGAAGGCGGCGAAATAGGCCTTCGTCATCTCGCGAAAGGCGCGATAGTGCTCGCGGTCGCCCCGGTCTCGCAACACGTCCGGCGCCGCCGCCTCGAGGATCACGAGGCTTGCCAGAGGTACTTTGTTGCGTAACGCCACGGCCAGCGCCACCAAGCCGCCGAAGGAATGACCGACGAGATGCGCGCGGCCGCCCGCCCTGCGAACGACCGATTCCAGTATTTCGGCCTCGTGCGAAATGGCGGGATCGCTGGCGGTGCGGCGCTCGACGGTGCCCCCGTAGCCGAGGAGGCTCGTCGTCACGTAGCGAAACCGGCCGTTCAAGGTGGCGATCACGGGTCGCCACGCGGCGCCGGTGCTGCACGATCCCGGCACCAGCACAATGGTCGGACCAGCCCCGCACTCTTCGTAGTCGATGCGACCGCGCGCGTCCTCGATCATCCCGTCAATCCCTGATCTCAGATGAGGTCTGCCAGCATGCGGGCGGCGCGCGGCTTTGTTTTTCCACTAAGCCGCCTGCCGTCGTGCAGGCATGCGGCTCCAGTCGCGATGACGGGATTTGCGCATCATGCGCGCGGGCAGGCCGTCGCGCACCGCGGATTCGATCTCGCCACGCGTGACGCCGATGTCGCGAAGCATACGATCGTCCAGCCGGTGGAGCTCGCGCACAGCCCTGCGCAGCCGTTGCTGAGCGGAAAGGCCGCGCGCCCAGCGCGTGCCGCGCAGGGCGAGCACGCGCAGCCAGTGCGCGAACGCGCGCATGGTGCCGCGCATGCAGGCCTCGATGACGAGGCTGCGCATGATGCGAGCCTGTTGCTCGCATTCGAAGAACGAGAACAGGGGGGCGCAATTGTGGGGCTGGGACATGGTCGGGCTCCGGGCGGCCGGGCGCGCAGAAACCGCTCGCATGGCCGTAACTGGGTCAAGATCAAAGCTGCTCGCTGCGGGGGCTCTCCGCTCCGGGCGGGCAGCACGTGGGCGGAATGTCTAGCCGCGGCCGCAATAAGAGGCTTGAAGGAACTTTGGGGATTTTCTGGAGATTTCCGAATTAATGGGACATCTCGGCATCGAGACCGATGATGCCATCACAGAACAAGTTGAGGTGTGAAATGCCTGAAGCGCGTTTACGCGCGTCTTCGACGCGCTATGGCGGGGCGGGAGGTGCGATATCGGCCCCAAATGCGGCGGATATGAATCGAATCGGTCCTTGACCTACGGCCAAGGACCGACGCGCTTGCGGGTTATTGTGTTCAATTGCGACGGCATCCGCCGCGCGGCCCACGGT
>JBKOXY010000344.1:0-8009 GCA_046725125.1 Pseudomonadota bacterium
GTGCCAAAGAGGTGTGCCATGAGTGCGGCCCTTTACGAGACGCTGCGTGCGATCACCACCGCGACCATCACCACCATGCTGCTGAAGAAAGGCATTCGCCGTTGCTGGATGAACGGGCCGCAGCCGCTCGTTCCCGGCGGCCGACGCCTCGTGGGTCCGGCGTTCACGCTGCGCTTCGTGCCGGTGCGCGAGGACCTCGCGACACCCGAAAGCTGGGCGAAACCGATCTCGACGCGGGGCGCCATCGAGGAAATGCCGGCCGGTTGCATGGCGGTGGCCGATGCGATGGGCGTGACCTCGGCTGGCATCTTCGGCGACATCCTGACCATGCGCATGATGAAGCGCAACGTCGCGGCGCTGGTGACCGACGGCGTCGTGCGCGATAAGGCCGGCGTGCTCGCCTCCAAGCTGCCGGTCTGGTGCGCGGGCACCGCCGCGCCCGCTTCGGTCAACGGGCTCACTTTCGTCGGCTGGCAGGAGCCGATCGGCTGCGGCGGCTGCGCCGTCTTTCCCGGCGACGTCATCGTCTGCGACGACGACGGGGCGGTGGTGATCCCGCAGGACCTCCTCGTCTTCGTCGCCGAGGAGGGCGCCGAGCACGAGCGTATGGAGAGCTTCATCGTCGGCGAAGTCGAGCGCGGGGCGAAGCTTCCCGGCCTCTATCCCATGAACGCGGACACCAAGGCGCGCTACGAGGCGTGGAAGAAGAAGTGATTGGTGGATGTTCTTCCCCCTCTCCAAGATCCTCGGCTTCTTTGCCATCCCGTCCAATCTTGTTGTTTCGATCGGCATCCTCGGCCTGTTGCTGCTGCCGACGCGCTTTGCGCGCACCGGGCGCGCGCTGGCCTTCGCAAGCCTCATCGTGCTCGCGATCCTCGGCCTCTCCCCGGCCGGCAATGCGCTGATCATCCCGCTGGAGGAGCGCTTCCCCCGTTGGGACGCGACGCGCGGCGCGCCCGACGGCATCATCGTGCTTGGCGGGGCGATCTCGCCCGACATTTCCGCGGCGCGCGACGAGGTCGCGCTCAACGAGGCGGCCGAACGGCTGACCGTGGTGGCCGAGCTCGCGCGGCGCTACCCGAACGCCCGCATCGTGTTTTCGGGCGGCAGCGGTGCGCTGATCTACGACGAGGGCGCGGAGGCCGCGTTCGCGCTGCGCCTGCTGGAAAGCCTTGGCATTCCGCGCGCGCGCATCACGCTGGAGGACCGGTCTCGCAATACGGTCGAGAACGCGGTCCTTTCCAAGGCCATCGCCCAGCCCAAGCCCGGCGAACGCTGGCTCCTGGTGACGTCAGCCCATCATCTGCCGCGCGCGGTCGGCGTCTTCCGCAAGGCCGGCTTTCCGGTCGAAGCCTACCCGGTCGACTGGCGCACGCGCGGAGCCGACGACGCGCTGCGCCCGTTCGCGACCGTGGGCGATGGGCTGCGGCGAAGCGACACCGCCGTGCGCGAATGGGTCGGACTTGCGGTCTATTGGCTCACGGGGCGGAGCTCGGACCTCTTTCCAGGACCGACGCGCGACCGCCATTGAAAAAAGTGATCGTCGGTGCCGCGCCGCTCACGGCGCGGCATTTACCCGCTGTTCACCGCTCGCGCGCAAAATAGCTGAGCGCTCGACACGACTTTTGTGACCGCGTCTTCTTGCAACCGCGCGCCGCCCACCGGGTTTGAGTCCTGACGCTCTTTAACTGGGGCGCGGACATGTCTGCGCACGAGCGCCTTCGAAGGAGCATCATCCGATGATGCGCGTCGAGATACGACCAGCAATGCCCTCGGCCTTGCCGCGGGCGGCGGTCTCGCAAGCCCGCCGTGAGCGGCTGCTGCGGTGGTCCGCCCTTGCAGTGACGGTGCTCACGGCGACGATCGCCGTTCTGGCCGCGGCCATGACGGCCGTGATGCTGGGCATCACCTGATATCGCGCCGCTGCGAGCGCGGTTCCGATCGATCGTAACGGGCCTCGCGGGTCGAGGCGGGGCTTGACCGCGCCGGTGCGCTGCGCCCACCATCGTCGGCGGCGCCGCAAGCGAGCGATGCCGCGAAATATCACCTTCACGTCCACGCGCTGGCCGAGGCTGCGAGCCAAGAGGCGCAGCACATCACGGGATGAGGGATGGCGCTCAAACTCATCATCGGCAACAAGAACTATTCCTCCTGGTCGCTGCGCCCATGGATTGCCATGAAGGTCGCGGGCATTGCTTTCGACGAAGAGGTGATTTCGCTCGATGCCAAGGATTTCAAATCGCGGGTAACCAAAATCTCCGGCACCGGCAAGGTGCCGGCGCTTACCGACGGCAAGGTGCAAGTCTGGGAGTCGCTTGCGATCCTCGAATATCTCGCCGAGAAATATCCCGACGCCCGCCTTTGGCCGGCCGATCCGACGCCGCGCGCACTTGCACGCGCGATCGCGGCCGAGATGCATGCGGGCTTCGTTCCGCTGCGCCGCCATTTGCCCATGAACATGTGGCGGCCGGTGATGCCGCGCCAGCTCACGGCGGACGTTGAGTCGAACGTGCGGCGTATCGAGGCCATCTGGGCCGATTGTCGCGCGCGCTACGGCGCTGGCGGCGCCTTCCTGTTCGGCAGCTTCGGAGCCGCCGACGCCATGTACGCGCCGGTGGTCGCGCGCTTCCACACCTATGCCGTCGAGGTCGGCGCCGCGGCGCGCGCCTACATGGACGCGGTGATGGCGTTGCCGGCATGGGGCGAATGGCGAGCGGCGGCTCTGATAGAGCCCTGGGTGCTGCCGGAAGACGAGGTGGATTGGCCGACGGTTATGCGGGTCTGACCGGTTGCGCCGTTCGCGCCTGCGACATTGCGCCAAAAAAATGCCGAGGAAGTGTATTGATTCCGGCGCGGGGACGAAAGACAAACACGCCCATCCCGTAGCGCCTTTTGGGTGCCGCCGGGAGGGGGCCACCCAACAGCGGGACTACCTGCCTTACCGCCTGGAGCTGTCATCATGCGATATCGTGTTATCGCTCTGTTTTCGGCTGTGTTTTTGGTCCTCACCGTCTTCTGCACCGCAGCAATGGCGGAAGAAGCCAAGAGCGACGTCAAAGGGCTGTTCCTTCTGACCGATTACCCCGCGGTCACCCTGCGCCCCGGGACCACGTCGTCGATCAATCTCAAGCTGCAGAACTACGGGCTTCCGCCGGAGCGGCTGGCGCTTTCGATCGGCGGGGTTCCCTCCGGCTGGACGGCGACCCTGATCGGCGGTGGCCAGCCGGTGGCGGCGGCGCTGGCGGCAACCAATGCCAACGTGCCGCTCGAGCTGCGCCTCGACGTCCCCAAGGACGCTCCCGTCGGCACCACCAACCTGACGGTGACCGCGCGCGGCGCGACCAGCAACGCAACGCTTCCCATCGAGGTGAAGCTCGCGACCGATCTGCCCGCCAAGCTTACGCTCAATCCGCAGCTCCCCGAGCTGCGCGGCACGTCCAAATCGAGCTTCGAGTTTCAGCTCGCCCTCAAAAACGACAGCCCCAAGAAAGTGGTGGTGAGCTTGTCGGCGCAGGCGCCGCAGAACTTCGACGCCACCTATACCGAGCAATACGGCAGCCAGGAGCTCAACGCGCTTCCGCTCGATCCCGGCCAGTCGAAGGACGTGAAGCTCAAGGTGCGGCCCCCGAACACGATCGCGGCCGGCAAATACAAGGTGGCGGCAAAAGTGTCGGCCGACGACGCCACCGCGACGTCCGACCTCGTGCTCGACATCACAGGCCAACCGAAGATCGACATTGCCGGCCGGGAGGGCGTCCTCAGCGCCAAGGCTTCCGCCGGCCAGGAGGCGTCGATCCCGGTGATCCTCACCAATTCCGGCACCGCGCCGGCGGAACAGATCGAGTTGTCGGGCACGGTTCCGACGGGCTGGAAGGTGAACTTCGAGCCGAAGACCGTCGACCGCATCGCCCCCAACGAAAACAAGGAAGTGCAGGCGCTGGTCACGCCGGCCGCCAAGGCTGTCGCCGGCGACTACGTCACCACGGTGCGAGCGGCCGCGCGCGGTGAATCGGCGTCCCAGTCGTTCCGCGTTGCGGTCACGACCTCCACGATATGGGGTATCGTCGGTATCGCGCTCATCGGCGGAGCGCTGCTGGTCATGATCGGCGCCGTGGTGTGGTTCGGACGCCGATGAACGGCAACGTCATCGAGGCGAAAAACCTCACCAAGCGCTACGACGGCGTGGCCGTCGTCAACGGCATTTCGTTTTCCGTGGCGCGTGGCGAGATTTTCGGACTGCTCGGTCCGAACGGCGCCGGCAAGACCACCACCATCCTGATGCTGCTGGGACTGAGCGACATTTCCGACGGGCAGGCGCGCGTGCTCAACCACGATCCCGTGCGTGAGCCGTTGGCGGTGAAGCGGCAGGTCGGTTACCTGCCCGACCAGGTCGGGTTCTACGACAATCTCAGCGCCGCCGAGAATCTGCGCTACACCGCGCGGCTGATGGGGTTCGAACGCGCCGAGCGCGAGGAGAAAATCAAGGCGTCGCTCGGCCATGTGGGGCTCGCCGAGGTCGCAGACAAGCGCGTCGGCACCTTTTCGCGCGGCATGCGCCAGCGGCTCGGGCTCGCCGAAATTTTGATGAAAGAGGCGCAGATCGCGATCCTCGACGAGCCGACATCGGGCCTCGACCCGCAGGCCACCGCCGACTTGCTCAACGTCATCCGCGGCCTCAAACAGCGCGGTGTGAGCGTGCTGTTGTCCTCGCACCTGCTCGAACGGGTGCAAAGCGTTTGCGATCGCGTCGCGCTGTTCAATCAAGGCAATATCGCGCTGATCGGTACGGTGCCGGAGCTGGGCCGCCAGGTGCTCGGCGGCGGCTTCCGCGTCGAGGTGGAAGCCGAAGGGCAGGGACTTGCCGAGCGGATCGCGGCGATCCCGGGGGTGCAACGGGTCGAGCCGGGGGCAGCCAACCGGTTTTTGCTCCTCGCCGACCACGACGTGCGGCCGGAAGCCGCGGCCGCCGTGGTTGCAGCCGGCGGACGGTTGCTGCGCCTATCGGTCGAGGAGCCGAGCCTCGAGGCGATTTACTCCCGCTACTTCCAGACCCACGAGGGAGAGCTCCATGCGACGTGAAGGTTCGGCCCTGCATGGTTTCGGGGTCGTGACACTGAAGGAGATCGCCGATCACTTCACCAGCATCCTCGTGGTGGTGCTGGTCGTCCTAGTGGTGGCGACCGCGATCGCCGTCGTGCGTGGCGCCATCGATCAGATCAAGGAGATCACGGCGGAAGATCCGTTCCTGTTCCTGCGGCTGTTCACGCGCGGTGGACCGCTCCCGCTCGTGGCGCTGTTGTCGTTTTTGGTGCCGCTGGTCGCGATCGGGCTCGGGTTCGACGCCGTAAATGGCGAGCACAACCGCCGCACCCTCTCGCGCATTCTGGCGCAGCCGATCTATCGCGATGCGCTCCTGTTCGGGAAATTCGCCGCCGGGCTGTTTACGCTGTCGGTCAGCCTGATCGTGCTGTGGTTGCTGGTGATCGGATTTGGATTGCTCGGGCTTGGAGTTCCCCCGAATGCCGAAGAGATGGCGCGCGCCCTGATCTTGCTGGTGGTCACCATCATCTATGCCGGCTTCTGGTTCGCGCTCGCGCTGCTGTGCTCGGTCGTGTTCCGCTCGGCGGCGACGGCGGCGCTGGTTGCGCTCGGGCTGTGGCTGTTCCTGACCATTCTCTGGCCGCTGTTCTCGCCGGCACTGTCGGACGCGGTCACGACCGCAGGGGATGTCTTGGGTGTGCTCGACACGCGGCAGGCGTTCGCGCGGCTGTCCCCGAGCGTATTGTTCAACGAGATCGTTGCGGTCGTGCTCGACCCCTCCGTGCGCTCGACCCAGCAATCCATGCTCGCCGCGCTGGGACTGGCCTTGATCGAGCGCGGCGCCATCCCGGATGCGCCGATCCCGCTCGTGCAAAGCGTGCTGATCGTGTGGCCGCAGATCGTCGGCCTGGCGGCCGGCACGATCCTGCTCTTCGTCGTTGCTTATATCGTCTTCCAGCGGCAGGAAGTGCGGGCCTGATCGCGTCCCAGCGATAGGCGATCACGGGGCCAAGGGCGGCCCGCGCCGCCCTTCTGTCATCCCGAGGAAAGTCGTCAGTCGGCGCGAAAGGGACGCTCTGCGCCGATCATCAACCCGCAATCTTCTTCCAGCCTTCGCGCGCGAGGGTGGTGACGCTGTCCAGGTTTTTGGCCACGACGTCCCAGTTCACCATGACTGGCTTGGCGCCCGCGGTCGAGACCGTGTCGGCGACATAGGCGCCGCCAACCGTGAGCGCGCAGCCGATGATGATCCCGACAATCAAGCGCATGGAGGTCCCCCCCTTGCCGACCCTTGCGGCGAGCCCGGGTAGGCCATGAACGCGGCGCCATTGTGTTTCGGGCCGCTCGCGAGAGACGACTCCGAGAGCCTTGGATTTCGGTGGTCTCGGCCCATCGCCAGATTCGCGTCGGCGCGGATTTTCCGCACTAGCGGGACGGCTGCACTTTCGCTTGCCTACGCAGCATGCCCGCTATGACACGTCGCGGTCATGCGGCGAATTCGATTGAACACTTTCATCTAAACTATTGACAGAATTTGTTATTCAGCCTCAACCAGGAATGAAACCGATGCCGAACAAAAAACGGAATTTTCGAGGCAATTTGCCGATTTCGCTGCTATATTCGCGGCGATCGGGGGAACACCGCTCAAAACGAGCCAATCCGAATCGTTCGAGTGCAGGAGAACCGCGTTGCAAGAACACAAGTTTCAGATCGGCCAGACCGTCTACTTCACGTCGCGTCCGATTGGCCACATGGTCGCCAACAGTACCTATCAGGTGGTGAGGTTGCTCCCCTCCGACGGCGCCGATTACCAATACCGCATCAAAAATGCGAATGAGGCGTTCGAGCGCGTGGCCAGGGAAAGCCAGCTCGAATTTTCCCGCTGAATTAGCGGAACGCGTTCGGCAAACTGGGGGCCGGCTGTTGTGCACGCGATCGAGCGTGCGCAAGGCGTGCAAACTCGTCCGCGATGAGGCGCGCAGATCGCGCAAGGCGCGCCGCGCGTCTGCTAGGCGCGCGCCTTGATGGCGAATGCTCCGCGCGACCAGCGGGGGTGGCCACCGCCGCCCCCCTGAGCCATACTGTTCCCGGAGTGGTGGCTCATGCTCGATCGCGTTGGGGAATGGGCAACAGCCTTGACCGGCGTTGTATCGCTGCCGGTATGGGCGGTTGTCGGCATTGGCGCGGTCCTCGTGCTCGCTTGCGCGCTCGCCTTGGTTCGCGCCGGCGGGGAGGGCAGAAGCGTACCCGTGGTGGTCCTCGTGCTGATCGTCGCCTTGGCCGGATGGTGGGCGCGCGATCATTTCGCCCGCCGCGATCTTGAGGCCGAGCAGCGCGCGCTCGATACTCGCGCATTCGAACTGGCGACGCGCGCATTCATGCCGGGCTCGGCATTGGGCTGCCTCGATGCGATCGCCGGCGAAACGGTGGAGGAAGCGTGCGAAAAGGCGGTTTT
The DNA here is from genome assembly GCA_046725125.1 of Pseudomonadota bacterium. Lineage (GTDB taxonomy): Bacteria > Pseudomonadota > Alphaproteobacteria > Rhizobiales > Xanthobacteraceae > VAZQ01. The sequence continues at coordinate 7,496 of JBKOXY010000344.1, forward strand.
TGCCAGCCCCGAGGCAACCGCCGCGGCCGTATCCTATGTGGCCGCGCAGCTCTCGCTGTTGGCCTCCGCCCGCGACCTTGGGCGCGCCGGCCGGACGAACTCCGCGACGCTCGCCCTGCGCCGTGCGGTCGAGGCCGACCGCTTCGGCATCGTGGCGCACGTGCTCGCGGTCCGCGACGGCTGCGCGCCGGATCAGTGCAGCGCCTTCGCTTGGCTGCGAGACACCAGCCGCATCAACGTCAATCTCGCGGAACGCCCGTTCGAAGCTCGGCTCAAGACTTACGCCGCGAGCTGGCCGGCCGTCGGCAGTCGGGACGTGGCGAGCACTCCGCTGTCGCCGGCACCCAGCGCGGCGGCCAAAGTGCCGAACAACCTCTACTTCCCGTCAGCGAAGTCGATCCCGCCGGTCAATATCATGCCCGCGCACCCACCGCCGGCGCACCGGCCGTCCCAAGACACACCGGGCGCGGCCGAGGCCGCGACGCCGACGCCGCCACGCCGGCCGCCGCAGGCG
>JBKOXY010000292.1:0-4873 GCA_046725125.1 Pseudomonadota bacterium
CGAAGGTGTTCGGATTCCTCGGCGGCTACATCGGCGAAGAGGGCCTGGACCGGGGCGCGGGAATTTTCTTGTGGCAGCTCATCGGCGCCTTCGTCTCGCTGCCGCAGCCGGCATTTTCATTCTACGTGGCTGCTGCGGCGCTGATCATGGCGGCGCTCGCGCTTTTCGTCGTCATGCGCCCGCGAAGGCCGGACGCAGACCTCGCCGGCGCCATGCTGCTCGCCGTCGCTTTCACTATCTTGGCTTCACCGCACTACGCCTGGTACTTCGCCTGGCTGGTGCCATTCCTGTGCTTCAATCCGGTCGTCGGCGTGATCTATCTCACCTGCGCCTCGAGCTTGCTTTATTTCGCGCACTGGCCTCCGACCCTGTCGGAAGGACTCCCGATCTACGTCCCCTGCATTCTCATTCTCATAGCGGAGTTCGCGTCGCGCCGCCGACGCAAGGCGGAGGAGCCCCATGCCGACGCAGCCCTCGCCTGAGGTCAAGGTCGACCCCCGGCGCTATTTCGAGAGCCTCGACGAGCGGCGCAGCGAGCACGCGGCGCGACAGCCGGTCTGCGTCTATCTCGAGACCACGAACCGCTGCAACCTCTTGTGCACGACCTGTCCCCGCACCTACGCGGAGCTCGAGCCTCCCGCCGACATGAGCTGGGAGCTCTTCACCTCGATCGTCGACCAGATTCCAAACCTGCAACGCGCGGTCTTGCACGGCGTCGGCGAACCGATGATGGTGCGGAACCTGCCGAGGATGGTGCGCTATCTCAAGGACCGCGGCACCTACGTGCTCTTCAACACCAATGGCACTCTCCTCAACGAGAGGAACGGGCGCGCCCTGATCGAGGCAGGCCTCGACGAACTTCGCGTCTCGCTCGATGCATCGAACGCGAAGTCCTTTCTCGCCATTCGCGGCAAGGATTACTTCGGCCGCATTCTCCGGAACGTCCGTGCCTTCCGCGATCTGCAGGAACGTGAAGGTAAGGATCTGCCGCGCGTATCGGCTTGGCTCACCGGGCTCAAGGAAACGATCGCCGAGCTGCCGGCCTTCGTGCGCTTGGCCGCGGAGATCGGCGTGCGCGAAGTCTATCTGCAGCGCCTGGTGTTTTTCGAAAACGACTCCATCGGCCTCGCTCGGCCCGATCAGGCCCTCTACGAGCGGATGACGCGCGAGGACGCGGCCCATCTCGAGGCCGCAACCGAGCTTGCGCGCGCTTACGGCATCACGTTCGGCGCCTCCGGCGCTGCGTCGGAGCCGGGCATCAGCCTCAAGCGGCAGGACGACGGCTCGCCCTGGACGCTGTGCCGGCGACCCTGGACCGTGATGTATTTCACCGCCAATGGGCGGGCGCTGCCGTGCTGCATCGCGCCGTTCTCACAGCGCGGCTACGAAAACTACACGCTGGGCAACGCTACCCAGCAAACGCTGCAAGAGATTTGGAACGGCGCCGCCTACACGTCGTTCCGCGAAGCGCTGCTGTCGGACAAGCCGCCCGCCACCTGTGCAAATTGCGGGCTGCGCTGGAGCCTGTGAACGATGGGCGCGGCTCCCGGGAGTGATCATGGTGCCGTGCGCGAAGCCGCGGCAGGTCGCGTCGTCGTCGTGATACCGACGCTCGATGAGGAGCAGTCGATCGCGGATGTGGTGCGCGGCATCCCGCGCGCGATCGTGTCCCGGGTCATCGTGGCGGACGGCGGCAGTCGCGACGCCACCGCGGCGCGGGCCAAAACCGCGGGTGCGGACGTCATCGATGCGGGGCGCGGCTATGGCCGGGCGTGCCTAGCGGCGACCATGGCGGCCGAGGACGCCGACATCGTGGTGTTCATGGACGGCGACGGCGCCGACGATCCGCGCAGCATCGCCGCCCTGGTCGAGCCGATCCGGTCTGGCCGCTACGATTTCGTGCTCGGATCGCGCTCGCGCGGCAAGCGCGAGCGCGGAAGCATCGCCTGGCACCAGCTCGCGGCCGGTCGCCTGGCCGGCTGGGGCATGCGGCTCCTCTATGGCATTCGGTACACGGATATGTGCGCGCTGCGGGCGATCCGGCGTCAGGCGCTGCTCGAGCTCGCAATGCGCGAGCTCACCTATGGATGGAATATCGAAATGCAGATGCGCGCCGCCCGAGCGGGGCTGCGCATCCTGGAAATTCCCGTCGACTACCGTCGGCGGCGCGGCGGCAATTCGAAGGTGGCGGGAAGTCTCATGGGAACCATGCGGGCAGGCGCGCGCATCATCGCGACCTTCGCCCGCGTTTCGAGCGAGACGAGCCCGTGGCGGCGCAAGGGCGGTCGTCAGCGCGAGCTGTCGAACGTGCGATGATCAAATGCGCATCACGTGGGCATCGCCATAACGTGTGTTTCAGCCGCTGCGTCGCGCGACATTCGCCAGATATTGCATGTCCGCTTCCGGCCGCCGGCCGGCGAAGGTGAGCACCAGCTCGCTCGCCCCGGCTTCGCCGTAGCGGCGGGCCTGGGCGAGCGCGTCCTCGGCGGTGCCGGCGATGGCGAAGGCCTCAACGAAGCGGTCATCGAGCGCCTGCGCCGGGTGCTCGCCCGCGTGCAAGCGGCGGACGGCGGCGGCGAAGTCGGGCTCAGACAACCCCCTTGCCCGCAGCAACGCCGCCTTGGCCGCCGGCACTCGCTGACCGAGCGTCCAGAAGGATGGCAGCATCTCGCCGATCGCCGCCTTGGCGAGACCGTAGGCCTCGGCACGGTCGAGCCGCACCGCGCACGGAATATATTGCACGACGTCGGCCGGCGCCGGCCGCCGCGCCTGCCGCGCGGACTCGCGAACCGCAAGCACCGCTGCTTGCGTGAACTCCGCCGGACACATGTTCGAAATCATCAGCCCGTCGGCGATCTGTCCGCACAGCGCCAACGCCTGCTCCCCCCTTGCGGCCATCAGCAGCGGCATATCGGGCCGAGGGGCCTTGTATTCGAGCTTGACCTTGTGGGCGGAGAACATGCCTCCGGCATAATTCACCTCCTCGCCCTTGAGCATGGCGCGCACGATGGTGATCGCGTCACGCACCGCTGCGAGCGGGCGATCGGTGCTCAAGCCCATGCGCTCGGTTGCCGCGGCGATGCCCGATCCGATTGCCAGCCGCGCCCGGCCCTGCGCCAACTCGTCGAGCGCGCCAATCTCCATCGCCATCAGCGTGGGATGCCGGTTGTAGGGATTGAACACGCCGATGCCGATGCCCACGCGGCGCGTCGCCGCCGCGCATGCCGACGCCGCGGGCAGCACGCCGCGATTGAACGCGTTCTCAGCGAACCACGCGGAGTGAAAGCCGTTCGCTTCGGCGATGCCGGCAAGATCGACGGAACGGCGGGGGTCGACCCCGCCGGACAGACGCAGGCTCAGTTTCGGCAGCTCGGCCACTCTCGTCCCCTCGGCGCTCGTGGTTCGTACAACGCATCATACGCCGCCGGGGCGCTCGCCCGAACTCGCTTCGGAAAAATGCGCGTGCACGACGCGCCAGCCGCTGGCTTCCTTGCGGAACACCATGGTCGAGCGGGTGATGAACTCATCGCCGCCGTAATGGATGTCCTTGGGCGGCGGCGCCGCGCCGGTCCAATTGCGTTTGGTGCGGCGATGGCACCAGACCACCGCCATGTCGTCGGAGACGACACCGCCGAGGTCGAACGGCGTCCAGTAGCTCGACTGCACGTTTTGTCCGTAGAATTTCCACAGCCGAAACCAATGCTCGCGCCCCTTGTAGGTGTGCCCATTGAGGTTGAAGAACACGGCCTCGGGCGCCGCGCTCCAGATCGGCTCGAGCTTTTGCCAATCGAAGCGGGCGTTGGCGTCGATGTAGTCGGCGTGCAGTTTCAGGATTTGCTCGCGGTCGCGCTTGGAACCGCCGACGAGATTGGCTTCACGCATTGTCTCTCCCGCTGCAATTCACAGTTCGCAATGGCATCGCATTCGCGCCTAGGGCGGGGGTCGTGCGCGTCGCAGTGCCGGTGCTCGCCTCGCTCATGGTGAGCCGCGCCGCCATCACTTCTTTTTCCGCGAGACCCACCCGCGGAGACCTTCCGCGGTGATGTAGAGCAGCGGAATAATGAAGATCCCGAACAGCGATGCCGCGAGCATGCCGCCGAACACCGGCGTGCCGACCGCATGGCGGGTCACGGCGCCGGCGCCGTGGGCGATAACCAGCGGGAAGAGACCAAGGATGAACGCGAAGCTGGTCATCATCACCGGGCGAAACCTCAAGCCGGCTGCTTCGATGGCGGCAGCCCGAATGTCCTTGCCGAGGTCGCGCTGCTCCACCGCAAACGCGACGATCAGAATGCCGTTCTTGGCGGCGAGCGCGATCAGCACCACGAGCCCGATCTGGGCGTAGACGTCGAAGCTCAGCCGCGCCAGCAGGATCGCCACGATCGCGCCGAGGATCGCGACGCTGACCGACAACAGCGCGGATACCGGAATATTCCAGCTCTCATAAAGCGCGACGAGAAACAGATACGCGAACAGGATGGCCAATCCGAGCACGATCCCGGTGCGTCCGCCTGCCAGCTTTTCCTGCAGCGCGGTTCCGGTCCATTCGAAGCTATAGCCTGGGGGCAGCGTCGTGGCGGAGACACGCTCCATGGCGGCGAGCGCCTGGCCGGAGCTATAGCCGGGCTTGGGCGCGCCGTTGACGATGGCGGCGCGGAATCCGTTGTAGCGCACGACCGTCTGCGGCCCCTGCACGAGCTTCGCCTCGGCCAGCGCCCGGATCGGCACCATCCCGCCTTGCGCGTTGCGCACGTAAATTTGGTAGATGTCGTCGATATTGTCGCGAAACGGCGTCTCGGCCTGGATGTTGACCTGCCACGTGCGGCCGAACACGTTGAAGTCGTTGACGTAGAAGCTGCCGAGCGTCGACTGC